>JANODQ010000805.1:0-6672 GCA_031412775.1 Pirellulaceae bacterium
TTCAATCGAGCTTCCGCATGGTTCCGCCAACTGATGTCGTTGTTGGTGTCGCTGTTGGTATCTTGTGCAGACAAATGACAAGGAGCAGCGAAGATCATCAGAGAAAGAGCCAACGCTAACGACGCGGCCAAACGCTTATGGAAGTGCTTATTACAGTTCATAGATTGGGGACATTTGTTAATAGAGTGAGCGAAACATTGTGTTGAAGACGAATTAAGCAAGGCGCAACAAGCCTGTTGTAAGTAGTCAGCCTTACTTTAAGAGCTGCGCCATGGCTCGACCAAGACGTTCGCCGGTTTCGTAATATGTTTCTGCGTTGTGGTTGTAGTGATGGCCTTGGTTAATGGGAGATTGGTCTGCGTCTCGCCAGAGGTCGCGTGTGTCGACTGACTTGACATTTCCTCTGAATTCCGGGTACTTGCCTGTATCGCCATCGACTGCAAGTTGAGCTTCGGCAATTTGCTTGCCTAAGCTTTCTGTTCCTGGATTTCCACAACCGGTAGCTATTACAAACTTAGCGGTGGGCGATTCAAAGTCTGTTCTCAATGATTTGATTAACTGCACTAAATTTTGTTCGTAGCGACTAGCGAGTGCAGCACTTTGGTCTTTGTGCCCCTGCCACCATACAAAGCCAGCCACTTCAAATCCCTGGCCTTTATAATCCGGGTAGTAGGTTGCGAGATCCTTCAAAACAGCTTTTGCATGCGCGACGTCCGCGTCGTACTGCCGACCGGCATACCATGATACCGGTTTTGGTTCAGAACCTTTGTCCCAAAAGTTCGCGACGTCTTTGTAGCCCGCATAAATCTTGCCCTCATGTTCGAAACGCTCGCTACCCGGAGGAAGCAGATCCCATCCAAGACTACGATTGCCAATACAGGCCTTCAACAACAACACTGGTTCTTCATGGTAATACCCCATCACCTGGCCAAATCCTAGTTCTGGGCCAAATGATTTATTCGGCACCAACCACTCATTGCGGACAACACCAAAAGTTTCCAGATTTTTATAATCGACACCGCGCTTATCCATTACATGAACGTACCGTACGTCACGCCGAACAAGCCAGTTTCCTGAGTCGTCGATTAGATGCGAATAATTGCCCAACTCTTTGACTATGTATTCGAGCGACCCTTTGGTTTCTTTAGCCCCAACACGACCAAAGCCGAGCATATTCGATTGGCCTAGCATCACGTAAACTTTAATCGGCTTGGCTTGTTCAGCCAATTTCCCATCGGTCTTCGGTAAAACTTTTGGAACGTCTTCTGCTAAAGCGACTGAGGATAATGTTAACGAAAGAAGTAGAGTCCAAAGTACGAATCCTTGAATGAACGAATTCGAAAAACAAAAGAGTGCATTTTTACAGACGCTCTGCTTACACATGATGAAATTCCTAATCTATTCAAGAGAGTATTGGGACGGGCACCTCAAACCTTGGCTCGATTCCTAATCCTGGCAGCATTAGTGAGTTCATGCATCCGCTTTCGCGGTGAGGTGCACCGGTTGCATGGCAAACGAAATATCGCTGTTGACATCGGTACTCATGAAGCGAAACTCCTCGGATGGATTATATGCGACTTGAGCGATAGAAGCGGTTGAAACATCCACTACCAAACTATAATCCAGTTTCATTGCGATCCCCATGCTGAGGCAAAAATCACGTAATTGAGCAGTTTTTGTGAGACCGCCAAGCTTACTGATCTTGAGATTGACAACTTCATCGATTTAGGCCGAATGGCAATTAAACCCTGGATTTTCGAGATTTCTGCAACGTGTCTACGACCAACATAATCGTCTTGATCGGCTAGAGTTTCCACGATGCGACGAGTGCCATACCGCCTTCAATGTTGCCTGAAGATCAGCTTTACGCTGCGTGTTTATAGCAGAGCTAATTCCTTTTTTTAAGTGTGCTGACGCCAAAGAGCTAGGCATAGTCTGTTCAGCACCACCTCATTTACTCTTTACCTGTGAGCGTTCGGAATATGTGGGTCAGTTCGCTGTCTGCGGCAACTGACAGCTAGCTACCGGCGTTTGCTAAATGTTGAAGCTCCAACTTAGTAGCCGTCTCGCTTAGAAGTTCGCGACTGCTGGAAGTCAAACATCCGTGCAACATCCGGTGACATGCATAAAATTCTGCCGACGCAAAAACTTGAAGGATACGTGATTGCTGACTACGACTTTCCCGTGGGTTCAGATGACCAAGTCAGTCAGTCAGGCGAGGCTTTGATGCGGCGTTTCTGATTCATGATAGCGACCCTAGAAACCTTAAGCCTGCAAGATTTATTTTCGCAGCACCAGCAATTGGTCCCTTACATTCAAAATATTTACTCAGTTCCCGTTAACCCGTTTTATAGTATCGATGTCTCGGGCCTAAGAAATTGTTATTGTCCCTGCAATCCGTGAGCGTCGAGCTTGAATTACGAGTTCGATTTGGAATTTGTTGTTTGCTCGGTTAGTAGCCACTAAGGTAAATTGTGCCAATACATCAACAGCATTTTGCCGAGGGTAGAGTTTCAAGTTCCAAGACAAATCAAGCGAGATATCGAGGGTTTGTTTCTAAAGTCGCCTTTCGCTCCCCAAAAGACGGGATAACGCAGACCTTTCGCGGAGCTAAAGGCGACAATGTGGCGTTTAGAAACAAAGCCTAGTTCTAGCCCAGTTCTAGCCTAGAGCGCGGACGCAAAGGACAAAAATTATAAGCTAAGTAGTTAATCCCTTACAATCGTCATGATCGGCATTTTTTAGCGAAGTTCCTGGATCATTATTAGAATCTTAAGTATCATTGGAGTCGTTCCATGCAACGCTCTTTTTCATCGGTAAACGCTCTAGAGACCACTTGATCTCAGAAGCCGTACAACGAGGTTGGTAAAACTTATAACTATGAACAGCGAAACTACAAAACGCGGTGTACATCATCCGATCCCGCATGTGAAATACTCATTTCAAGATTTTTATAACTTGCTGTGTCAACATGGAACAAAATCTATCTGTGCATTTGTATTAGTCCTTTCTGGCGCCTTTGTCCTTTGTCTGGTTTCGCCGAAGACCTATCAATCCCAGAGCCTGTTTTATGTGCGACTGGGTCGTGAAAACGTGCGTTTGGACCCGACAACGACGATGGGACAAGCTTCGATGATTTCTATTCCCAACTCTCGCGAGAGCGAAATCAAGTCGATCGTCGAGATTCTTAAAAGCCGAGCGATAGCAGAGAAGGTGGTCGATGCCCTCGGACCGGAGAGGATTTTAGGGGAGGGTTTAGACGGTGAGCAATCAGCGCGGTCGTCGTCTGATATGGAGGCGATCAGAACATCAAATCTTGCGATGCAAAAAGCAAGCGGGTTATTCCAGCTACTCGGGCTATCCGTACCGATTAGTACTCGAGAGAAAGCAATTAGCGAGCTTTCTAAGAGCTTCGTGGCCAATTCGCTCGACAAAACGGATTTATTATCGTTATCCTTTCGCGCCGGTACTCCAACTCTGGCTCAGCAGGTTGTTCAAAAGTATACGGAGATCTATTTAGAGCAGCATACGAAGCTAAACCATCCGCCGCATGCACTCAAGTTTCTCGAGCAGCAGACAAGCCGGCTCGCCGATGAATTGGGGCAATCGGAATCAAAGCTTAAGAAACTGAAGCAAGAAACGAATTTGGCTTCTCCGCAAACGCAACGTGAATTGTTGGTCACAAGACTCAGTCGTTTGGAAGACGAGTTGTTGACTACTGAGGCAATTGAGATGGCGATGAAGTCGGAAATTGAAGTACTCGACATGAGGTTAGGGTCGCTTTCTGTGCGTCGGGTTGATGCCGTTACGACTGGTTTGAGCAATCCGGCTTCGGATGGAATGCGCCAGTCGCTTTATGCTCTGCAGATGCAACAAAAGAAGTTAGAAGGAATTTATGCGGCCAAACATCCGACTTTGTTTGCTATTCGAGACCAAATAGCACAATCGGAAGAAGTCTTTAGTAAAGCGCATGAGGAACGCCAAACGATTACGGAGTCGCCTAACCGTACGTTTGAAGATCTCAATATTACTCGACTACGTCAAGAATCTTTATTGTCGTCCACATCGGCTAAGGCTGTTTCTCTGCGGACGCAGATTGATGAGGCAAAATCCCAGTTTCAAACTCATATTGCCAACGAGCTTGAAATTAGTAAGATCGAACGAGAAGTGCAGCTTCAGGATGTCGGTTATCGAAAGTATTGCGAGAATCTAGAGCAAGCGCGGATTGATCAAGCATTAGAGGGCGAACGCATTTCAAACATTAATGTCATTCAGCCCGCATCTATATCTGATAAACCGGTGGGACCAAACGTTTTGCTGATTTTGATGGCCGGAATGTTCTGTGCGATTTTGGCTGCATTCGGAGTTGTTTTTGTAGCAGATGCATTTGACCACTCGACAGAAAGTTCTAAAGATGTCGAAGAGAAGCTAAAC
The DNA here is from genome assembly GCA_031412775.1 of Pirellulaceae bacterium. GTDB lineage: Bacteria > Planctomycetota > Planctomycetia > Pirellulales > Pirellulaceae > JAIYDQ01. Next base: position 4,435 of record JANODQ010000805.1, read on the forward strand.
CTTCCGTTATTAGTTTAAATATGGCGTAGTAGTTTCCCCCAGATGTCGCGTGGTGAAGCTGTAGTTTGGTGAGGCGCGCGAGCAAAATATAGAAGCGTGACTTTTGTGCGTCATACTTTTCAAGTGCTGCAGAATTGGGCGAGCGAAAGAATTGTAACACTATCTTACTTCGGTCGTTGCCGCACACCTGGAATGCAGCACAACCTCCTTTCGAAACGATTGGCGTTTCGCTTTGTTACAAAGGTGATTGGATTAGTAAGGTAGTGGTTAGCTCAGATGCAAGTGCCAAAATACGTTTATTTGTCGACTTGAATTCGCAGAATCCTATGATCCATCGCTTATTTAGTTTCGCTGGTAGTCCGTGGCTGAGCGAATCAATTGGTACTTAGCCAAGCGACGATGTTCCGGTCCAGGCGACTCATATTGCAAACCTTTCTGTGTTCACCGCAGAGCGAATCAAAGCCCGTGATAACTTTTCATGTCTGCAGAAAATTTTAATGTATCTTATCCAGACTATTGGCATTGATTTTGATCTTATCTTTTTCGATTTGCCAACATGGGAAAGTGAAGAACGTAACCTTAGGTTTGTGAACATGCTGGACGGCGGTGTCTTAGTCGTTGAGGCCGAGCGAGTACAATCCGAAGTGCCAACGAATATTTTAGGACTAGTTAGAAATAATCAATGGAAGCCTAGAGCTGGAAAGTCATACCGGAAGTTATAGTAGAGCTAGTTAACCTTTTCTGCGGGAACTGGAAAAATTTGACCAATAAACAAAATTGGAGACGACTGGGCAACGGGGCGTTGCTACCCTTCCGCATGCTTAGTGCCTGTTTTTACTAGTTTTGAATGTCCTATGTCCACGGTGGCTCTCAATTCATCTAAAACCATGCTTACTCCCAAGACTAGGATTGGCGCGGGTATTTTGGCATTTGGTGATCAGTTACTCATTTCGGGTACAAATTTTATCACCATGGTTCTCATGGCGCGTGGCTTGGGTTCCGCTGCCGACTTCGGGGTGTTCGTATTGGTTTATTCCATATTGTTGTTTGCCAACAGTTTGCAGTCGGCGTTAGTGACACAACCTCATAACGTGCTCGGTGCAACTCGGCACGGCGACGACTACGTCCGCTACACAAGCTCCACGGCAGTCAATCAGTTGGTTTTAACGCTCACCTTAGCTGCTTTTGTTTTGGTCGCCTGGGGCATTGGGCTGGCCGTTGGTTGGGCGAGTGCAACGATGTTACTTGCAATGGCCGGCACCATCGTAACTTGGCAACTCCATGAGTTCAGTCGACGTGTTTTGTATACTGAAAACAGAATTCCTACCGCCGTTGTAGTGGACATGGTTGCCTATGGTGGACAGACTCTGGCCATTTTTACGTGGTGGTGGAGTGACGCATTAACGGGGGTTTTGGCGCTTTTGTCCATAATGGTCGCTTCAGCACTAGCGGCGGTGATTGGTTTCTGGCAGTTGCGAGGCAGCCTGGCATGGGGGTATGACGCGAGTGCGATGAAAGAAAACTGGCATTTCGGGAAGTGGTTGGCGGCGGGGTACATCGTTGGAAATTGGCTTTCGAGTCAATTCTTGATCTTCGTGGCGGCGGGCTTATTGGGAACGTGGGCCGCGGGGGTGCTACGGGCTTCGCACACGGTATTTGGACCGATGCGTATCTTAGCTCAATCGTTAAGTACGACCCTTCCGACTAGGCTAGTTAAGACATTGCACAGCCATGGAGTTTCGGGGTTTCGTCGAGAAGTTAGGAAGACATTTTTGTTCCTGATACCTATGTTCGCTGCTTATTGCATTTTAGTTGCTACCTTCTCTAAAAGCATCTTGTTACTTGCCTTCGGCGAGGCTTATTCGGCCTACGATAACCTACTTCAGGTGTATGCGATTTCTGCCTTTATCGGATACATTTGCATCGTATTTTCTGCAAATCTGCGAGCAACGCAGCGGACTCGTCAAATATTTCTATGTGAATTGTGCTCGACCCTGGTCGTTGTTCCTTTGAGTGCTATGCTAGTTCCAATGTGGGGTGTCTATGGTGTTGTGGTCGGCATGATTGCAACCGACTTGCTATTGATGGGCTTACTTTACAAAGCCTATCAGCTAACTCTCCACAAACTGACCACCAACGAATTGTCTCAGGTTGGTCATCAATATACTTTAATACCGGACTCGTTAACAATTAATACTGCGCGTAGCCTCGTTCAAGGTGAGGAAATTACATGCCGAG
>JANODQ010000806.1:0-2543 GCA_031412775.1 Pirellulaceae bacterium
TTCTTCACCAAAACCGGCTGGGAAGTCAAAGACAAAGACGGGAAGATACTCGCCGAACACAAGAAGACCGGCGGTGAAGATCAACACCTCCACCACACGAACCTGCACGATCACATGCGAAGCGGCGTTCCCCTGAACTGCCCAATCGAACTCGGCATGGCAGGCGTTGTCGCAGTGAATATGGCCAACGAAAGCTGGAAGAGCAGCCGCATGATGGCCTGGGATCCTGTCAATGAAAAAATGGTTCCCGGCGATTCGATCGAACTCAATCGAACCCCAGATCCAAATTAAAGTTGCTACTAAAAATAAGACCGACTCAGCCAAGTCATTTTCCGGCTTGAATGGGTCGGTGTCGCCGTTCATCCAAATCTGAATACTGTTGTAACTCGAAGAAAGCGTTGGATCGCTAAGTCGGTTCAAGCTTGACGGAGGTGCTTGAGATTTTTGCGGTGAGTTTTTTGGGTGCAGGGTCTTTTGATAGTACAGGGTCTTTCGAGGATGCGGATGTTGTTGCGGCTTGGGTGTTCCAATCTTGAGCCCATTCGGGGTGCAGTTTGGTCCATTGCTTCACGGAACTCGCTAGGGGTTCGTCCCCTGTGACTTGGACCTGATCGCCCGAAAGTGATTCAATCGTGACGCTTTCATCGGAATCGTCGCTCAGATTGGCAATTAGGTTTTGAATCGATTGCAGAAGGTCCGCTAAACGGGTCGGCTGATTGGTGGCTGATGGTTTGCTGGAGTTGGCATTTGAAATGCCGTTGGCCAAAACTCGACTTTCATCCGCGCCGGGCATCGATTCGTGATTGAGATCCTCTTCTGATGCTTGGGGCGAATCCTGAAGCGCGGAGACAAAATCTCGACCCGCATCTGCAATGCCACTTGCCAGCCGACTCACAAGGTGAGTTGCCGGAACTGCGACAAGGGCGGTTGTAGAAAGCGAAATCATGGAACCCAACAGACGAAAGCGACATTCGTAACCCGAACTATCGTCTGTCTTCGGCAGTTTGTGACAATCAAGTTGACTTGAACGCCCAGCCTCGCTTCAGAAAGCAATACTTTGCAAAGCAGAGACAACGCTAGCTTTCATGCTAGAGGTAGGCGACTGCAGCTTATATTATGTTTTCATATTATATTTTCGCACCGGCCCCTTTTGTGAGGGCCATAAATGCGGATTCGAGGTTGATTTCTTCTTCGGCAAAGTGGCGAATTGCTATCCCTGATTGAATCAATCGAGTTGCAATTTCCGACGCGTCGGTGAGTCCTGGTTTGAGTGTTACCTTCAGCTTCGGCTTCAGCGAGGAAACGGATTCGATCTCTGGTTGCGTTGCAAGCATCGTGGAGACGCGGTCGAAGTCCTCCGGTTTGGCTGGTTCGATGAGAATCACTAATTGTGGTCGGACTTTGTGAATCACGTCCATTACGTTTGCGTTTTCCTTGAGCACTCCTGAATCGATGATTCCGACTTTATTGCAAACGTCGGCAAGCTCGGGAAGAATGTGACTGCTGACGATGATAGTCTTGCCCATACCACCCAGACGACGCATCAAGCTACGCATTTCGATCCGTGCACGCGGGTCTAAACCGCTAAGGGGTTCGTCTAGCAGAAGCACTTGCGGATCATGAAGCAGCACACGCGCTAGGCCCAATCGCTGCGTTTGGCCTCGTGAAAGCGTGTTGGCATAAGCATCGCGTTTGAAATCCAAATCGACAACATCTAGCATTTCATCACAACGTTGACGTCGCTTGGGACCCGAGATTTTGTAAGCTGCTGCGAAGAACTCGAGATACTCAATCACTGTCATGTCGTCGTAGACACCAAAGAAGTCAGGCATGTAGCCAACAAGCCGACGGATGTCTTTGGCATGTGTGTAGATGGAATACCCACATACGTAAGCTTCCCCTTCGGTCGGCTCTAGAAGCGTGGCGATGATTCGCATCGTTGTTGTTTTTCCAGCACCATTGGGGCCGATAAATCCAAACAAATCGCCAGCCTGCAAGTCCAGATCGATATCCCGGATGGCAAACATGTCATCATATTTCTTGGTCAGACCCGACGTCTTTATCACTCGCGATATCCCTAAAAGAAGGTTTTTCAGTCATATTATCTTCTCGGTTCAACGAACCCCGTTGACGAATTGATCTTTGGGCCGTAAACCGTTCGTCCAGTATGATAACACTAACTTGGAAAACCAGTGTCCTCGCCAGCGCGATTCACGCTGCTCGCGAAATAATTAAATCGACGATCGCCCCAGAGGGAAAAACTACGGAAAGTTCCGTAACAATCCCTATCGGCAAGGAGTTACCAAACGCAGCCGCATCCCAGCCAAATCGCCGTGACCCTTTGGCTTTGCTTCCAACGCACGATCTAGAGGGTCGCACGCTCTTCATCGAGTCATCGGCGGCACTCACCGCTAATTTTTACGCACGAAGCGGTTCTCAGCCCCGCAGTTCTCAATCCCGCAGTTCTCAATCCCGCAGTTCAGCCCCAGCTTCAGACGTCGATTCCTGTTGGCTTGAACTTCTTAAACAAGCATGTTCGGGCC
>JANODQ010000807.1:0-2195 GCA_031412775.1 Pirellulaceae bacterium
GTGAGGTATTGAAGTGGATGAGCTTAGGACGGCGTTAGAGTTGGCAACGGATGAAGAATTGCAGGATTTGACGGAGATTCTCTTTCGCCCCAGGTTCAATCCATTGGATTATCTTAGGCTGTCAGACCCACTAGATATTCAAAGCCGCGATCGCGATGGCTGGCTGGATGCGTTAGAAGATCGGTTCCGCTATTTGGCGGCGGATGGGCTGACGGTGATTAGTCGCAAGACTGATCAACTCAGCTATCGCCAAATCTTGATTCAGGTCTGTCGCCATCTGCGCTTGCCCTACAAAATGTCGATGTCTACGGTGGATTTAGAAGCGGAAGTTTTTCTAGGGTTATTAGAACGAGCATGGAAACAGTTACCTGCGGCACAGAAGGGGGAGTTTACTATTCAGCTTAAACACTCACTGACAAAGGCGCAACTGTTACCGCAAATGCCACTCGCTGTCCAGCAAGATCCGATGAGCTTAGTGGTGAAGGGCAGTACGGCGATCGCGGTCACCTCTGTTGTGCGCCCGATGGTGATGCAGGTGATTGCTCGACAGTTTGCGGTCTATGTCGCTCGGTATCAGGTCGCGCAAGCCGCTGCGGTCAGTGGGGCGATCGCCACCCAACTTCAAACCGTGGCACTGCAAACGGCGCGCCAAGGAATGGCAGTGAGCGCCGCCCGATATGCCACAGTGCGAGGCGTGTTTGCCTGTTTAGGTCCCGCGTTGTGGATGTACTTTTTTGCCGATCTGGGCTGGCGATCGGTGTCTAGCAACTACGGGCGGGTGATTCCCACAATTTACGCCCTTGCCCAAATTCGCTTAACCCGTGCAGAGTGCTTTGAACTTGCTTAGGCGCTGGTTCAAAAAAATTCCCCCCTTGCAGGTTCACCCCGATCCATCCATGCGGTTTGCCTGGACATGGGTGCAAGCTGGGTTGTTGGTGTTGCCATTCAGCGCCTTGTTTGGCTGTGTGGGCATGATGGTGGCAGCGATCGCGGTTTGGCGACAACGATCCACTCAACTCGTGGCATCCCGCATCAACCAAGGGTTTGCCCTGCTTGGGGGATTGATGGTGTTCAGCGCCGCAGTTGCCGAACATCGTGTCGCGGCGATTTTGGGCTTATTTAATTTTTTGCCCTACTTTTTTTGTTTTGCCAGCTTGAGTCCGCTGATCCAAACACCCGCTCAACTCCGCCGCTTAGGCTGGGTGCTGGTGGTGCCCTCTGTGTTGGTCTGCTTGATTGGCTATCTGCAAATGTTGTTGTGCGGGTTGGGCTTTCAGCAATTCCTGCATATTCAAGTGCTGTGGAGTGTGATTGACTGGCAGATTGATTTGAAAGGCACTCCGCCCGGTCGCATGTCGGCGGTGCTAACCTATGCCAATGTGCTGGCAAGCTATTTGGTGATGACGTTCAGTTTGGGTTTGGGTTTTTGGATTGAGGCGATCGGGCGCAGTCGGCGGTTGGGCGCTGGGGTTTGGAATCGGGAAACAACGGCTTGGGTCGGGCTGCTGCTGCTGAATGGGGGAGCGCTGATTTTGACGAATTCGCGCAATGCTTGGGCGATCGCGGCAGGTGCTTGCTTCATTTTTGCCATTTATATGGGTTGGCGCTGGCTGATTGCAGTGGTCGGGTTTGTTGTTGGTGCAATCTTAGCCGCCGCTTTTGCACCGATTCCTTTACAACAGCCATTACGAACCCTCATTCCTGCTTTTTTCTGGGCACGGGTCACCGATGATCTCTATCCCAATCGCCCAGTTTCTACCCTCCGCGCGACCCAATGGGAGTTTGCTGGGTCACTGATGCAGCAGCGCCCAATCTTAGGCTGGGGATTACGCAACTTCACGCCATTGTATCAAGCTCAAACAGGCTTTATTTTGGGTCATCCCCATAACTTGCTGCTGATGCTGCTAGCGGAAGTGGGTATTCCAGCAACCGTGCTGTTTTTAGGGTTGGTTGGTTGGGTTTTGGCTCAAGGACTTCTATACTGGCGGGTGTTTTTCAATGAAACAAGCGGTCGCCTACTTTACTTCAGCTTTCTGATCGCCTTTTGCAGCATCACTATTTTCAGCTTGTTCGATGTCACCCTGTTTGATGCCCGCGTGAACATCATGGGCTGGATGTTGCTCATCGGCATTTGGGGAATAGCAGGTCGGAGTGCCGAGTGCCGAGTGAGAAGAGGTGAGTTTTGAGTTTTGAGT
>JANODQ010000808.1:0-12540 GCA_031412775.1 Pirellulaceae bacterium
GGTGCTGGCCGCAGCGGGGCAAGTAGAAGCTCCTATCGATGTCGATCCAGCAGAAACAAGCGAGTGGCTCGGATCGCTCGACTATGACCTTAAGAGTAAAGGACCCGAACGCGACCGCTACATTGTGAAAGCTCTCGAAAATCGAGCCCGCAAAGATGGCGTGGATATTCCGATCGAAACGACGACTCCTTACATCAACACAATTCCGGTCTCGAAACAGCCAGCCTACCCCGGCAACCGGGAAATCGAACGTCGAATCAAAAGTCTCATTCGCTGGAACGCGATGGCGATGGTGGTTCGCGGAAACACGCGTCTCGATGGTATCGGCGGGCACATCAGCACCTTCGCAAGCTCGGCAACTCTTTACGAAGTCGGCTTCAACCATTTCTTTAAAGGTCGCGGCGAAGATGGTTATTCGGGCGATATTATTTACTTCCAGGGGCACGCCTCGCCAGGGATGTACTCGCGTGCGTTCATGGAAGGCCGGCTGGATGTTGAAAAGCTTGACAACTTCCGCCGCGAACTGGCGACCGGTGGCGGGCTCTCTAGCTACCCGCACCCTTGGCTGATGCCTGAATTTTGGGAATACCCAACAGTTTCCATGGGGCTCGGTCCCATCATGGCGATTTATCAAGCTCGATTCAATGAATACTTGAACGATCGAGGTCTCAAGGATACTACCGGGCGAAAGGTTTGGGCCTTCCTCGGAGACGGCGAATGCGACGAACCCGAAACGCTCGGAGCGATCACGCTTGCCTCGCGGGAGAAGCTAGATAATTTGATCTTTGTTATTAACTGCAACCTCCAACGCTTGGATGGTCCTGTTCGTGGAAACGGAAAGATCATTCAAGAACTCGAAGCAATTTTCCGCGGTGCAGGTTGGAACGTTATCAAAGTCGTTTGGGGAAGCGACTGGGATCCGCTTCTCGATAAAGATGAGTCAGGTCTGCTTGCTCAGCGATTGACGGAAGTTGTCGACGGGCAATATCAAAAGTATGCGGGGATGCCTGGCTCGTACGTCCGTGACCATTTCTTCGGCAAGTATCCCCAGCTGCTTGATCTGGTCGCAAACTACTCAGACGAAAAACTGCTCAAGATGAAACGCGGTGGGCACGATCCAGAGAAGGTTTACGCGGCTTACAAACAAGCTGTTGAACATAAGGGCCAGCCGACTGTCATCCTCGCGAAAACCATCAAGGGTTACGGGCTTGGCGAAGCGGGCGAAGGTCGTAACGTTGCTCACAACACGAAGAAAATGAACGAGAAGGAATTGCTTGAATTCCGCTCGCGATTTGGTATTCCCATTAGCGACGAAGAAGTTGGGAAAGCTCCGTTCTATCGCCCGCCTGCTTCAAGCGTCGAAATGAAGTATCTAGCGGATCGACGTGCGGCTTTAGGCGGGCCCGTTCCAAGTCGACCTACCGTTCATCCCAAGACAGAGGTCCCGACGCTCGCCGAGTATCGCGACTTCATGGGTAAACAGCTCGAGAACAAAAAGATCAGCACGACTCAAGGCTTCGTGCGACTTCTAACTCGGATGGTTCGTGATAAGAAGATTGGAAAGATTATTGTTCCAATCGTGCCTGATGAATCGCGAACCTTCGGCATGGAAGGGCTTTTTCGCGACATCGGGATTTATGCTCACGCGGGCCAACTCTACGAACCAGTCGATTCCGATCAAATCGCCTACTACAAAGAAGCTCAAGATGGGCAAATCCTGGAAGAAGGAATTACCGAAGCCGGTTCGATGAGCTCCTTCAATGCTGCGGGAACGGCCTACTCGTGCCACGGCATCAACATGATTCCGTTCTATATCTACTACTCGATGTTCGGATTCCAACGAGTCGGTGATTCGATTTGGGCCGCAATGGACATGCGAGCGAAAGGCTTCTTGATTGGTGGTACCGCAGGTCGAACAACCCTCAATGGTGAAGGCCTGCAACACCAAGACGGACATAGTCACCTGAACTCGATCGCGTTCCCAACGGTTCGCTCCTACGAGCCCGCATTCGCTTACGAAACGGCTGTCATTGTTTTTGATGGTATGCGACGACTGTATCAAGAAGATGAAACGGCGATCTATTACATCACCGTTGGCAATGAAGACTACGACATGCCAGCAATGCCTGAAGGTGTCGAAGAAGGAATCATTCGCGGCATCTACAAACTCAAAAGCCAGGAATGCGAAGAATCACGAACTCGAGTCCAATTGTTCGGAACAGGCGCGATTCTCAATTCAGTTCTTGAAGCTCAACAAATCCTAGCAGACAAATACAAGATCGCCTCGGATGTGTGGAGCGTCACTAGTTACACGCAACTGCGACGCGATGCTCAAGATTGTGAACGATGGAATATGCTTCATCCGGATCAACCACCTCGACAAAGCTACATCGAGAAAACACTAGCCGGAGTCCAAGGTCCATTCATCGCGTCGAGTGATTACGTACGAGCGGTTCCTGAGCAATTGATTCGATACATTCCTGGCGATTACTTTGTACTAGGAACCGATGGCTTTGGTCGAAGCGAGTCTCGCGAAAATCTGCGACGCCACTTCGAAGTCGATGCCGCATCGGTAGTCATCGCAACGCTGTATCGATTGCTGGCTGCTCGGATGGTCGACGTTCACGAAGTCAAGCAAGCCATTCAGGACTTGGGCTACAACCCAGACAAGCCAAATCCACTCAACGTTTAGGACGGAACCTCTCGCGGTAAATGCATCGCTAAAACTTCCCTCGCGTTGGTTACGGGATAGAGTTACGGCGTGGGGGATGAGACGCAAGGCACCAACTTTCGCGTTAACGATTCGAGGGGCGAGGCGGAGCCTCTTTCAAAAGAAGGTTCCAGGCCGAGCCTGGAACCAGATAAAACCAGAAAAAAACCACAACTACACTTTGAAAAATCTTTGGTGATATGGCTACAGAAATCAAACTCCCTTCGCTCGGTGATGGTATCGACTCAGCAGACGTTTTGGAGCTCTTTGTCAGCGAAGGCGATACCGTTACCAAAGATCAAGGATTGATGGAGCTTGAGACGGATAAGGCGACCGTCACCGTGCCGTCTCCTTTCGCAGGAAAAATTGTCAAGCTATCCGTCGCGGCTGGTCAAACAGTCGCTGTCGGAAGCGTGATCGGTGAAATTGAAACCACGGGTGCAGCGGCTCCGAAAGCTGCGGCACCGACACCTGCTCCAGTGCAGGCACCCGCTCCTGCACCTGTTGCTGCGGCACCTGCCACTGCACCTGTTGCTGCGGCAGCAACTCCTGCTCCGCAACCAGCCAAGGTCGTCGCGCCGCCGCCACCAAAACCAGCTGTTGCACCGCAGCCAGTTCCTGTTGCGGCTCCCGATCTAGTTTCGGAAGACTCGGAATTAGAGTACGAAGGAGTCATCCCTGCGGGACCTGCGATTCGTAGGTTTGCTCGCGAGGTAGGTGTCGACCTTGCAGGCGTCGTTGGAACCGGTGAAGGTGGACGAATTACTCGTGAGGATGTCTTGGCTGTAGTACGTCAGGGGCAACAAAGCACGAAGATCGCTACACTCCCTAGTGCACCTGCTTCTGCGCCAACGAGCGTTGCTCCCGCTGCGACTAGTACCAAGAGCGTCTCGACCAAAACCAGCGGGGCACTTCCCGGTGCCGCAGCCCAAGATGATTACGGCCCGGTTCACGTTGAGAAAATGAGCAAGATTCGCAAAACGATTGCGGCTCAAATGCATCGCTCCTGGACCAACGTCCCGCGAGTCACAAACTTCGACGACGCGGATGTGACCGACTTGGAGATCTTTCGACAAAGCAGCAAAGACGACTACGCCGCAAGAGGGATCAAACTGACAACGATGCCTTTCTTGATCAAAGCCGTAGCAACCGCTCTCAAGCATCATCCTTCGATGAACGCGTCGGTCGACATGGAGAATGAGCAAATCATTTTCAAGGACTACGTGAATATCGGAATTGCCGTGGACACGGATCGAGGTCTTGTGGTTCCAACACTTAAGAATGTCGAGCGGATGGGGATTCCTGACATTGCCCAAGGACTCGGCGATCTCTCCACACGCGTTCGAAACAATGACTTTGGAGTGAATGATCTTCGCGGAGGATCCTTTACGATCAGTAATCTCGGTGCGATTGGTGGGACCTATTCGACACCGATCGTCAATGTTCCAGAAGTTGCCATTTTGTTAGTTGGCAGAACTCGGCGATTGCCGGTTGTCATGGGGGATGATTTGATCAAACCTAGGTCGATGATGCCGCTGAGTCTCGCCTACGATCATCGGTTAGTCGATGGTGGTACTGCTGCTCGGTTTTTAAATGAAATCATTGGCTACCTGGAAGCTCCAAGCCGACTGCTCCTAGCCATCTAAAGTACGTATCGCTTGCCGAGCGGTTCGTTACAAAGTACGTACCGTGTTCCGAGCGGTTCGTTGTAAAGTGTGTACCGTGTGCCGAGCGGTTCGTTGTTTTTAGATTTTGAATGACTGGATTTAAAAAAAGCCTCTATGGCAGACATTCCGCTAAAAAACATCCGAAATTTTTGCATCATTGCCCACATCGATCACGGGAAAAGCACGCTTGCTGATCGGCTTTTAGAGCGAACCGGAACAGTTGCAGTCAGAAAGATGAAGGCCCAGTTACTCGACGCCATGGATTTGGAGCGAGAGCGGGGCATCACGATCAAGGCCAAAGCGGTAACGCTACACTATGATTTTCGGGGAGAGACCTACGAGCTCAACCTAATCGACACGCCCGGCCACGTCGATTTCCAATACGAAGTCTCTCGCTCACTCACTTGTTGCGAGGGAGCGTTGCTGCTGGTCGACTCCTTCCAGGGAGTCGAAGCACAAACGGTCGCGAACGCTTACGCAGCCATGGATCACAATCTAAAGATCATTCCCGTGATCAACAAAGTCGATCTTCAACATGCGCGGATCGATGAGGTCACCGAAGAGATGGAACAAATTCTCGGCATTGATCCGTTTGAGATCGTCAAATGCAGTGGAAAAGCAGGCATCGGTATCGACGAGCTCTTGGAAGCCATTGTGACTCGGATTCCGCCTCCAACCGGCGAACCTGATAAGCCACTTCAAGCGATGGTGTTCGATTCGCACTACGATGATTATCGCGGCGCGATTACCTACGTGCGACTGATGGAAGGAAGTGTCCAACGAGGACAAAAACTCCGCTTCCTTCGCGGTGGGCTCACTCATGAATGCCTCGAGATCGGCCACTTTGTCCCCGAGCGCAAGACTACTAACCTGCTTCGCGCTGGTCAGGTCGGTTACCTGATCTGCAACATTAAATCGCTCAAGGATGTCTTCATCGGTGACACGGTCGCTCTCGCGAGTGATACGGAAACGCAACCACTCGAAGGCTACCAACCGCCTAAGCGAATGGTTTACTGCGGCCTGTATCCAAGCGACGGGCAGGAGTTTACAGACCTTCGCGATGCACTTGAAAAGCTCTCGATCAACGATCCAAGCTTCGAGTTCCAGCCTGAGACAAGCGAAGCACTCGGGTTCGGTTTTCGCTGTGGATTCCTTGGCATGCTGCACATGGAAATTGTTCAGCAGCGACTTGAAGGCGAATGCGATATCGACCTGGTTCAAACCGCTCCTAACGTGACCTATCAAGTCATCAAACGCGGTGGAGAATTGCTCACGATTCATCGCCCACAAGAAGTTCCCGACTCGGGCGAGATCGAGGAGTTCAAGCAACCAATCGTCCGCGTGAACTTTGTCTTGCCGATCGAGTTCATCGGGACAGTGATGACCTTGTGCCAAGATCGTCGCGGTACTCTTAAAAGCCAAGAGTACCTTTCGGCAACAAGAGCTCTTGTAACTTATGATCTACCGCTCGCCGAAGTCATTTACGATTTGCATGACAAACTAAAAAGTGCAACTCGTGGTTATGGAACAATGGATTACGAGATTATCGGTTATGAAAACGCGGATCTAGTTCGAATGGATATTCTCGTCAACGGAAAATCAGTCGATGCACTTGCCATCATCTGCGACCGGCGCGATGCCGATCGACGAGGCCGCGCGGTGGTCAAAAAGTTGAAGGAAGAAATCGATCGCCATATGTTTGAAGTCGCCGTCCAAGCCGCTATCGGTTCGCGTGTCATCGCTCGAGAAACTGTCCCTGCAATGCGAAAGAATGTGACGGCTAAATGCTACGGTGGTGATATCACTCGAAAACGCAAGTTGCTTTCTAAGCAGAAGGAAGGCAAGAAGCGGATGAAGTCGATCGGCTCTGTAGATATTCCGCAAAAGGCATTCATGGCAATCCTTGAATCAGGTAACGAAGGCAGTAAGTAGTGGCTCGTGCCTGACGACGTATGCGTTGCGAGAGCATTCTAAAAAGCAGATATTGGTGAGTTGAATAATTTGGGGGCGTTTTGAATTGGCCGATGAAGCAAAAGATGATCCGGTAGCCGTGCAAAGGGCTCGTCGTGCGCTCGCGTTGTACATCGCTGGCTTCATATTCGTGAGTAGCCTACTGCTAATCTTGAATGTTGGCATGGTCTATTCCTTCTACACAGGGATCGCGATCTTCATTCCAGAAAGCTTTGCTCGGCAGATCGGTCAATTGTTGCTGTTGATCGGTCCTTTCATGTTATTATTCCTCGAGTGGTATTTGTACGATTTGATTCGACAACCGTTTCGACGTTATCGTTAGTGGAAAGCGAGTGCTTGCAGGTGTTTGAACTTCTTTTGATTCGTCATGCTCAATCGGCCAATAACGCCTTGGATGAATCGCTGCGTGTGCCTGACCCGGGAATTACTGAGCTTGGCAAACGTCAAGCAGCATATTTGTCGGAGTGGCTAAAAACCTATCCGCCCACCACTATTTTCTGCAGCGGCTTTCGTCGTGCATTGGAGACCACGCTGCCGATTGCCCAGTCGACTGGAATCAAACCGTTCGTGCGACAGGATATCTTTGAATGGGGTGGATGCTACGAAGGTTTTCACAGTGGTAATATGCGACCGTTTCCGGGTATGAACCGCGCGGAGATTGAAAAGCAATTTCCGGGTTGGGAAGTAGATGACCGAATCGGCGACACGGGTTGGTACACCGAGTCGATAATGGAGTCGGATTCTATGGCGATGGAACGCTCTCGCAAAGTTGCACATTGGTTGCGAGGAATGTTTGAAGATTTGCATTCTGCAAACGCATCGAACGGTACGCGATCACGTATCGCCCTAGTTATTCACGCTGACTTCAAAGCACTGCTTCTCAGGACCCTGCTAAATGACAAGTCCCATTTTGGCGAAAGGTCATTCGAGCATTTGAGCGAAGTACCGAATACTTCCGTGACACAATTGACTTGGACCGGCGATAACTGGCGACTCGATTTCTGGAGCTCGATCGGACACCTGCCTGGGAACTTACTGACACGATAGATTTTTTGCGCAGATATAGTCGAGTCTCTTCGCAGACTCGAAATATCGTTTATTTTGAGCCGTAGTTACGGGTGCCATCTGGTAATTTGTGGCGAAGTCGAAACCCGTGGCGAGCGTCATCGGCTCAGGTTTCATAAGCCTACGGAGAGGCTGACCTACGTAATCTGACCTACGGATAAAAATCATCGCGCGTACCGCTTATTCGGGGTGTAATAAATAATTAGCCTGCCCTAAGTTTTGAAGGAATCGCGGTTGCACTTGCGACCTGGTTGCGTTTCCTTTCGTGCCGCGTTCCTCACACGGTTATCAGATGTCTGATCGAAATGCCAAGAATATTCCTGAGAAAGCGTCGCCGACCTCGCTCGTTGTTTGGCTAACGAAATATTGCTTGGCGTTGAGATTTGGGTTAATGATTCTGACAGCTTCCCCGATAGGTAGCTTAGCCCGTGGTGTCGAGGAGCCGTTGGATTTCAATCGCGACATTCGCCCAATTCTTTCGGAAAATTGTTTTTATTGTCACGGCCAGGATGCGAACAAACGGCATGCTGATTTGCGACTGGATGATCAATCTGCCGCTATCGAATCGGGCGCGGCCGTGCCTCACGATGCGGACAATAGTGAAATGATTGTTCGAATTCGTTCGGACGATCCGGAGACGCTGATGCCTCCGCCGGACTCGAATCGGAGTCTGACCGATCAACAAAAGGTAATTCTCAAGCGTTGGATAAGCGAGGGTGCTAAGTATTCAGCGCACTGGGCCTTTGTGAATCCGACTCGTCCAGAACCTCCCGCTGTTTTGCAATCGGATTGGGTACGAAACCCAATCGATCAATTCGTCTTGGAAAAGCTTGAATCGTTAGGATTGAAACCTTCTCCGGAAGCAGAACGATCGACGTTGATAAAAAGGTTGTACGCCGATTTGGTTGGAATGCCACCTTCTGTTGACGAGGTGCGTGCGTTTATCGACGATCCGGCTCCAGATGCTTACGAACGACTTGTAGATAACCTCCTCAGCAACAAACACTATGGTGAGCGAATGGCGCTGCCGTGGCTCGATGCCGCTCGGTACGCCGACAGCAATGGCTTTCAACAAGATGGTGACACTTGGCAATGGATCTGGCGTGATTGGGTTGTCAAAGCCTTGAACGACGACATGCCATTCGATGATTTTACGACGTGGCAAATAGCGGGTGATTTACTTCCTGATGCGACTGTTGATCAAAAGATCGCAACCGGGTTCAATCGAAATCATCTTCAAAATGGTGAGGGTGGTGCAATTGCCGAGGAGCAGCGGTTTGTTACATTGTTCGATCGTGTCGATACGACGGCGACGACATGGTTGGGGCTGACTGTTGCGTGTGCCCAGTGCCACGACCACAAGTACGACCCAATCACACAACGCGACTACTATAGTTTGATGGATGCATTCAATCGGGTTCCAGAGCTAGGGGTGCCTGCTCGATTGTCCTCACGTATTCGACTTGGCAAGCCGTATCTCGAACTGCCAACGGAAGAAAATCTTGCAAAGATCGCCGAACTTGATGAAGGCGTTCGAGTCGTCGAAGCGGAAGCCAAGCCAACTCAAGAAGCGATTTTCGCTGGCTGGAAAGTCGGGCTACTGTCCGACGGAAATGGAGCCGATGGACAAGAGCTACCAGAATCTGTAAAGACGTTGTTGAACAAACCCGAAGCAGATCGAACCGATGTCGAAAAGAAGAAGCTTGACGAAGAATTGCGATCGCACTTTTTTAGCAAAGTACAATCTTCATTAGGTAGCAAGTTTCCTGTGCTAGCTACTCTCGAAAAGCTTAATAGAGATCGATCGAGCTTCAAAGGCGATCAGATTCCACGACCGATGATCATGAGCGACGATCAACCTCGAGAGACTCACGTTCTCGATCGCGGAGAGTATCTAAAGCCAACTGATAAAGTTACTTTTGAGACGCCATCGTTTTTGCCACCGTTGCCCGACAACGCGCCGCGTAATCGACTTGGGCTTGCGCAGTGGCTTGTCTCTCAAGACAATCCGCTGACGGCTCGAGTCCAAGTCAACAAAATGTGGCAGCACTTTTTTGGAATTGGAATCATCAAAACCGCAGAGGACTTTGGGGTGCAAAGCGAGTATCCTCTTCACGGAAAATTGTTGGACTGGTTAGCTTCTGAGTTTCGCGAGTCGGGCTGGAAAATGAAGGCCATGAACCGGCTGATTGTTACCAGCAGCACCTACCGACAAAGTAGTCGACTGTCCCCGGAACTCCTGACACGTGATCCAGAGAATCGGCTCTATGCTCGAGCAAGTCGATTCCGAATGCCGTCAATGATCCTAAGGGACTGGGCCCTCTCTGCGGCTTCGATGATTCGAGATTCAATTGGTGGAGCACCGGTTTATCCCTATCAGCCCGCCGATGTATGGGAAGCACTTGCAATCACCAAAGAGCGAGACTTTACCTATCCGACATCCAGTGGAAGTGATCTCTATCGACGTAGTCTCTATACGTTTTGGCGAAGAACAGTAAGCCCCGCAAACATGTTCGACACTGCAAACCGGCAAACGTGTCGCGTGCGGCAAGCAAACACAAGCACTCCACTTCACGCATTAACAACACTCAACGATCCAACGTGGGTTGAAGCAGCACGTGTTCTGGCAGAAAAATCAATTCAGTCTCAGAACACGGACGCTGATCGAATTCGACTTGTATTCGTAAAGGTGACTTGTCGCGAAGCAAGCGATAAAGAAGTCAGGCAACTACAAGCAATATTCGATTATCAGCTCGGTTATTATCAGGAAAGCGTCGAACAGGCGAAACGATTACTTGCCACCGGAAGTTCGCCGCGTGATGAGTCAATTGATGCTGCCAAGCACGCAGCGATGACCATCGTTTGTTTAGCCATACTCAATCTAGATGAAGCAATGACTCGCGAATAGCGTCGGAGTTTGGCCTAATCAAAACTGAGCCGATGGCGCTAGCCACGGGTGCCGCCCGGCGATGGACGGATGGTTTGACAAGACGATAAAGCGAAGAAATAAAAAGAACTAAACAAAAAATGAACCACGATTTAACAAGCGAAAACTTGCTCCGAGTCACACGTCGTAAACTCTTCGGTTCGACAGCAAGCGGCTTGGGTATTGCTGCGTTAGCGACGCTACTTCAGAAGGACTATTCTATTGCCGACATGCTCGGTGGAAAATCTGCATTAGGTGCAGATACCGATACGGTAAAAGCGATCGGTGGTTTATCTGGTTTACCGCATCACGCTCCGAAAGCTAAACGTGTTGTCATGTTGTGGCAAGGAGGCGGTCCGTCGCACGTTGATCTTTTTGATCACAAGCCAATGCTGAAAGAGATGGCTGGCCAAAATATCCCTGATTCCATTCGAGGAACAACTCGGCTTTCAACCATGTCCAGTGGCTATGGCAAGTTCAATTGTTTACCCGCTATCAAGCCATTTAAGCAATATGGCCAGAGCGGACTGTCGCTAAGCGAAATGCTACCTGGCATCGGAAGTATCGCGGATGACATTTGCGTTGTTCGCAGCATGAACACCGAAGCAGTCAATCATGCGCCGGGTGTTACCTTTTTTATGACGGGTGCACAGGTCCCTGGTCGCCCGAGCATGGGGGCTTGGCTTTCGTATGGTTTAGGAAACGAATCCGAAGACCTACCGACTTTCGTGGTGATGACTTCTAGCGATAAACAAAAGACATGCGGACAACTTTTTTTCGATTACTACTGGGGTAGCGGATTCTTGCCAAGCCGATACCAAGGCGTTCGATTTCGAAGCACCGGTGACTTAGTTCCCTACTTGGCAAATCCTCCTGGAATCAGCAGCGAATCACGCCGCGCAATGTTGGACCAACTCGCAGTGATGAATGCGGAGCATCTCGCGGACTACGGTGATCCCGAAACGGATACGAAAATATCGCAATACGAGATGGCCTTTCGCATGCAAACAAGCGTTCCTGATTTGGTTGATTTCTCGGACGAACCACAGTCGGTACTCGATCGATACGGACCGGACGTCTTGGTGAAAGGAACGTTTGCCAATAACTGTCTAGTTGCTCGACGGCTACTTGAACGGGGCGTCCGATTTGTGCAGCTGATGCATGCCGGATGGGACCAACACAATAATCTATTCACGCAGCTTGATTTTCAATGCAAAGACACCGACGCACCCTCAGCCGCGTTGGTGCATGACCTCAAGGAACGCGGGCTCTTGGACGACACGTTGGTTGCTTGGGGTGGCGAGTTCGGACGCACACCATTCGGTCAGGGTAAACCCGAAAGCCCTAATGGAAGAGACCATTTTGGAAAAGCTTATAGCTGGTGGCTTGCCGGCGGCGGAGTGAGGCCGGGTACAAGCTTTGGTGCAACCGATGAGTTCGGATGGAACATCACCGAGAACCCAGTTCATGTACATGACATGCAAGCAACCATGCTTCATCTGTGCGGGATCGATCACACAAGACTGACCTTCCGCTATCAGGGACGTCAGTATCGACTCACTGATGTCCACGGTGAAGTGGTAAAAGGGATTCTCTCGTAAGCAATCTCAATTTGAAGTATGCAGGGGTGTACTGTTGCGGCACTAGTTCCCGTTTCCGTTCCTCAAATGTGCATTCCATTACACCACTCCCATCAAAGCGTTTTCGAAATACTAGCAAAACACAAGGTTATGCTCTAAAACGACTTGCAAAGTAAAGGGCGATTTGAGACAGTCGAACTAGGAATAAAAAGATCGCCAATACGTTTTGATGACCAAATTAACTGCGAACCTTTTACAAGCATTCCTCACGATCATTTGTAAAACACACAGGCATAGATAGCCCAAGGGAGAGCTCAGACGAGAACTCAAAAAAGAACCCAAAAAAAACACAGAGTAGATGCTAATTTTCTATTATGTCACTGCGAATTTGTATTTCAGACTTTACATTGTAAGCATCATCAACCTGACTTACATTGATTTCATCCATTAGAGAAGAACTTTATATAGAGAAGACCTTATAACATGCCGAAAATCGCTATTGTTTATTTTTCTGCCACAGGGCACACACAACAAGTCGCCGAAGCGGTTGCCGCGGGCGTGCAGTCGGTTGCAGGTGCTGAAGTTAGTCTACATCGTATTGTCGGTGAAGACATTACGCAT
>JANODQ010000809.1:0-22201 GCA_031412775.1 Pirellulaceae bacterium
CCGCTAAAGCTATAAGCGCCGGTCGTTTTTCTTGATGATACGGTTGGCTCGGACCGATCTCGATCCTTCTCGGACGTTTCTTTAACCAATCCGAAGTCCAAAAGTTTTAATACATCCCAATACCCACCTCGATGCGTCACAAAAATGTTTGCCGGCTTTATGTCGCGATGAATCAGTCCACTATCGTGCGCCTCTTGGAGCGCTTGGCACGCTTGTGATAGAAGATAGACGGCGCGCGAAGGTGACATAGGGCCGTAGCCGTTGATCAGTCGCTGAAGATTCTCGCCTTCTAGAAGTTCCATCACGTAGTAAAAAGTACCGTCAGGAGTATGACCGTAATCGTAGATGTCGATCGTGTTCCAGTGAGTTAACTTTGCTGTGGCGATCACTTCGCGTTCAAATCGATGAAGAGTCAAATTATCGACTGCTTTATCTGGCTTGATTAACTTGATGGCGCATGCTCGCTTTAGCAGCACATGCTCCGCACGATAAACATCACCCATGCCACCCGACCCAATAGGAGCGTGTAAACGATACTGCATAATTTGTTTCGCTTGGAAGGCTTCACGCCGACTTGTGTAGATAATGTGCGATCCGATGGATCCAATCATTGCAGCAATCAGAGTTACCGGAATCGGGGCGGCAGCAAGGTTCGAAGCGAGCAAGTCTATACTGCTTGGGTGAATCGTAGTGATCGCAAACCAAACGCCGTAGGGAATCATCCCGATTGCAAAGTTCACCATGACCGAACGCCACCACGAGTTCGGAATAAAAGTTCCATATGTCAGTACATGAAGGCAGAAAGCCGTCAGGTAAAAGTCTTGGGTTCCGGTAAGCGATGTCGCGTCGGAGGCGAGTGTGAAAAACACCATACGCGAATACATCATTAAACCAACTTGAACGGCTACTCCACCGAAAAGTGCAATTTCAATTATTCGTAACGATTGAATGCTGAGCGGTCGCTCGGTCCGGAGTAAAAAGTAGGACGCGACAATCGTGACAAGTATCATCGTTCGAAACACTAGCCACGGCGAGTTAATAGCGAACAAGTTGCCGATGTATCCAATCCCCAAAACAATCATCAAGTCGAGCGCTGCCCACGTCAACCGCGAACGTAATAGTCGACGTGTCTCATCATCGAATCGAGGCCTTTTACTGTCTGCAATAACGCCTGCGTTAAACTCTGCCTGTGGTTCACTTCCGTTGGCTTGCTCGCTATTGGCGAGAGCAACCGCGACCTGCGTGGTTGCCGCGTCCATCGCGAAATGCGAAGCATCTTGACTTGAGGCTCCTTGAGGTAATTGTGCAAATTGCTTTAAAAATACCTCTCTGGAAACTTCTGAGGACTGCATCGCAATCGAATCAGAGCGATGGCTCTTAGATAACGACGACAATTCGGCGAGCAATTTTGGATCGACTTCGATAGTCTTGTCGTCTGTTTTACTGTCTTCCATGCTACGTGTCTTTTCCCGTTCCTTCTTTCAATAGACAAAC
Source organism: Pirellulaceae bacterium (assembly GCA_031412775.1). Classification (GTDB taxonomy): domain Bacteria; phylum Planctomycetota; class Planctomycetia; order Pirellulales; family Pirellulaceae; genus JAIYDQ01. Next base: position 1,495 of record JANODQ010000809.1, read on the forward strand.
TTGCTTAGTCTTCCTGCTGCTCAGAGGCTGGGTCTAGGTGTCCCGATTTGTTAATCGCTAGCCACAGTCGGAAGCTTACCAACATGCTCGCAGAAAAGCCAAGGAGTCCGAAAAGCGAGAGATCCTTCACGCCCATCGGACCGCCAGTGATGAAAAGCAACGGCGGAACCTTGAAAGCAAGCAACACCGAAGAACCCATCAAGAGAGAACTTGTCAGCAATCCTAATACAAGCCGGTTAATGGATGGCGACAACCCTCGGTGCGAAAGATGGACATCCAACTTTCCCTGCCGCACCAACTCCATCAAGCCACTGACTTGCCCTGGCATCTTTTCAAGCAGACCCTCCAGCTCTACATAGATTCGTCGCATCCGTCGAACTTGTCGTCGCGGCGAAAGTCTTCGGAGCCACATTTTTTTAAAAAATGGCTGCATCACTTCCAAAAGACTAAATCGAGGATTCAGTTGCCGAATGGTTCCTTCCAACGTCACCAACGTTTTGATCAACATGCCCGTTTGCGGTGGAAGTGATATACGATGCTGATGCAAGATATCAGTCATGTCATTCAACACCCCCGCAACATCAAAACTGTCCAGTGGCTGGGATCCGTATGTCGAAATCAAGTCCGCAACGTCTATGCTAAGGGCACTATCATCCAAACGAATCGGTGGCCTACCAACGCGTTTGATGAGACTCGTAAGCAACATCGCATCTGACGAAGAGACCGCCAAAAGCATCTCTTCGATCGTCTCGCGAAGCGAATCATCGATCCGTCCAACCATCCCAAAATCCAACAATCCCAAAGTACCATCTGGTAAAATCAACACATTCCCAGGATGAGGATCCGCATGATAGATTCCAGCCGAGAAGATCATCTCTAAGTAGAGTTCGGCCGCGCGTCGCGGAATACGTGCGAGTTCCTGTTCGCGTTGAACAGGGTCTGCGGGGGTTGAATACATGAACTGTGAGATGCTCTGCCCGTTCAAGCGTTCCATCGTCAGCACATGCGAAGTAGATAGCTTAGGATACGGTTTCGGAATGCGTACATCTTTGAACGAGGCGAACTGAGTTGTGAAGACTTGCAAGTTGTTTAACTCGCGAGTGAAACTCAATTCGCGTTTCAACGATTTTGATAATTGTTCGACTAAAATCTTCGGTTGCCATGCAGCAAGCTCGGGAATCCTGTCGGCCAACCCCGCCAGTCCCGCCAAGACTTCCATGTCCTCACGGACTTTGCTGTGAATGTTTTCATGTTGAACTTTCACGACCACTTCGGTCCCATCGTGCAGCGTGGCTTTGTGAACTTGCCCGATTGATGCCGATGCCATCGGCTCGGGATCAAATGATGCGAACGCTTCCTCGGGCCTCATCCCCAGTTCAGTTTGAATCGTGAGCTGGATACTTTCATAGGGGTCAGGTGGAACTTGCGTTTGCAGCAATTGCAATTCGGTAGCCAAAGCCGAACCAACCAAGTCAGGCCTTAATGAAAGAACTTGACCAAGCTTGATAAATGTCGGTCCAAGATCCGTAAGAGCCATCCTCACACGCGATTCCCGTGAATAGCTGGACAGCGGAATCCCCGAATCGTCCTTAATCCAATCGCGAATGAAATCTAATTGAAGCCGGCTCAACCAATCCGCAAGTCCGTACCGTCGCAATACAACGATGATCTCCTGCCATCGCCGGACATTTCGATAGAGCTTCGGAATTGTGCTGATTTTCATGGCTATAAACTTCTCGGACTCTCGACCACGTGTTTGTCTATCTTACTTGCCGCAGCAACAAGTCGCATAGACTTCATGGCTGGGGTGATGAAAAGGGCATTTTTCCTGGGCCGTAGGCGCTAGCCGAGTTCAAACGACTAACCACCCTTCGACACATCAGCCGCCTGGCGTCAGCCTGCGGTTAATGAAAACGCAGTAAAAACCGCACGCTGACGCGAGGCGGCTGATTAAATAGCAAACAGTTTTGATAGAAAGTAAAAAGCATTGGACTAGCGCCAGCGGCTCAGGTTTCATTAGCCCGCTTCACGGCCCCGTTCGAGAGAAATCGCGGGTTGAAGATGCCCAACGGAGGCATCGCACACAATCGCGACGTACAACGCAGCCGCTAACAGATCGGCTGTCGTTCCTGGATTACGCCGGTTGCCGTCGGCTCGTAGAAAGTCATCGAATTCATTCCATTGCTGTCGATAGTCAAATGAAGAAGTGGATCGAATCGATAAAAGTTGGCTCGCGCGTCGCTGCACTTCGATGGCGAGATCGTGGTCATTCTTGCGAGCAATCAAGCTATCGACGTTCGCGGCCAGATACTCAATTTGCACGGATGAGATCGCCTCGAGCCAGTGACGGCTCGCCAACGTTTGAGCATCGACTAAATCTCGAAGCCTTCTTGCTAGCGAGAAAACTGTTTCGAAGTCAGTCACCCATTGCTTGGCAACATCGTCTTTATGTTGCGAGAATCGCATTGCTTCGAGAATGTCGGCTGGCGGTTGCTTGTTGGCATCCATTTGGTTCGATGTTCCAAGCCCGCCTGGATTCGCAGCTTGAATGCTTTTATAAATTTCTTCGCTGTCGCGCGGAGTCAAATTGGCAAGCACATCCGCAACCGATCGCTGCAGTTCCGTAAAGTCAACGATGCTCGTATTAATATTCTGTGTGGCAACGAGCAATGGACCTAGCAGAATCAGCGTGCCGAGGTTCGTGTTGACACCCACGCTCTGCTTGGTTGCGATTGCCATTTGAAAAATGCAATCACCAACCGAAGTGATATTGTTTGTCGGATCCATTCCTGTCGGGGACAGCAGCATTTGATCAATTGTTTTTCCGATCACTTCAGCAGATAGTCGGAAGTGAGAGTAGTCCATGTTGTTGAAGTTGGCTTGCGGGTGAACGTTACCTGCTTTGATAGAAGATGCTTCGAGAAGACATGCGGCAGCGACAAACGTTCCAAGTGAGTCACTACGCGAGAGTCGAAGCGATGCTAGCGAGCTTAACGGAAGAGCCAACAGCGATTCGATGTTCATGATGGGGTACACAAAGAGAATTAGCCGTATTGCGTTAGAGAGCGTTCCGGCTCATTCCTGACGTTTTTACGAGACCGTTTCTAAGCTTTCGTTTCCAGCAGTTCTTCGATGGCGAGACATACTTCCTGGGGAGCTTCTTCCATGACGTAATGCCCAACATCTTCGAGCTTTTGTGTCTTTGCTTGTGGAAGGTGTTTGCTCAATCGTTCAAGGCATTCAGGTCGGAAGCACCAGTCTTTCATTCCCCAAACCATGGTGGTCGGTTTGCCGGCTAGCTTCGATAAGTCACGCTCCAGTTGGTTGAGAACTTCCCAAGTTCGATGTTCTTTGTGCATCGGAATATCTTGCACAAATCGATCAATGGCGATGCGGTCAGCGGGCGTTCGGTACGGATACAGCAGTCCTGACTTAGTAGCTTGCGGTAGTTTTTTGAGTCGATCGATGGCCATCCATGTGGCGGTCCATGCAAACGCATTAGCATATCGAATCGCCAAGCTTCCGATGACTGGGATACGACAGGCAGCAATTCGAAATGGAATATAGGGTGGAACAAAAGCGGCCGTGTTTAAGATGACGAGTTTCGCGATCCGCTCTGGCCTAGCTACTGCTGCCCCCAGTCCAATCGCTCCACCCCAATCGTGGACAACCATCAACACATTTTTCAAGTCAAGTTGATCGATTAAATGAATCAAATTGGCGGTGTGATTCTTCAAACAGTAATCGTAATCGGCGGGCTTGTCGCTCAGCCCACATCCAATGTTGTCGACTGCAATGACACGGGCTTTGTTTTGAAACTGACTTGCGATTGATCGATAGTAGAAAGACCAAGTCGGGTTGCCATGAACACAGAGGATCGTTTGCGAAGCATCACCGCCTCTATCCGCAACGACTACGGAATTTTCTTGGCCACCATGATCGATGTAGTGGATTCGAACTGGCTCGGTACCGCTTAGCTGATCAGCAGAAATCTCCATGAAGTGAGATTTAAAAGGGTACTCATCGCGCCAAGTAATCACTCTGGAAAACTATTTCTGTAAGAAGGCAAAGGATTTTGTTTAACAGCCTTTGCGAGCGTATTCGACGATCACCAAATCGCCAAGGTCCCTTGAGGGTATTGGGAACGAGTTTCGTTCCCTCGTATTGAGCCTGAGGCGTTAGCCGATCCTAAAGACTTTACCTCGGCCAACGATTTTTGTCGGTTTTGGTAGGATAAATCCAAACCATTGGCAGGTTCGGCTACGAAAATTCGAACGCCAGCGTCTACTGGGAGTCGGAGTTTAACTCACCCTCGGAAGACGATTCGTAATCGCTTTCGAGGTTGCTGGTTGCAACTTTGATTGCAGCAACAACTCGAATAGCCGCTTGGATTTCGTAGTTCGAGAAGTAGTATTCGACCCCCGTGTATTTGGAAACTACACGAGGAAGGGTCGACAGTTTGTCCCAGGAGAGTCCGTTGGCTAAGTGCCAAGCAGCAGCTTGGGCAGTTGTCTGAGCAATTTTTCCGTAGCCTAAAGCCTTGCAAACTTCCGCAACTTCGGGAGATGGATTTACTTCTTCTAGGCGAACAATTCGGTACTTCATGCGTGGGTTTGGATCTGGTTTACCTTCTTCGAGACAGACAGTCGCAGCGGATAGCTTGCGAGGCTTGTCGGCTTCTACGCGGAACATCCCGCCGCCGCCACCTCCCATGCCGCCACCACCCATTCCTCCGCCGCCCATACCGCCACCACCCATGCCGCCGCCCATTCCTTGACCACCGCCACCGCCGCCCATCCCACCCATTCCGCCGCCGCCCATTCCTCCACCACCCATGCCACCGCCGCCCATGCCACCGCCGCCGAATCCTTGCGCTAACACAGGGAGGGCACCAAATGTTTCAGGAAGCTTTACTTGCATCGGCTTGTCGGTGACATTGCGAAAAATGACGGTCGCTTCTTTGACATCGCGAGGGATAAAATCGATTTCGAGGTCGCCGGAATCGAGTGCCGCGAAAAACTCGACTTCGACGGCTGGCTCTTCACGGAGTCGCTTTGAGCTTTTAACTGGAACAGACTTCGCTTTTGCTGAAACTGCAGCTTGGCTAGTGACAGCTTCCCCGGTTACTCCATCGTCGGAGGCCCCCATAAGGACCGGCGAAACCGAAAACGCCAAGGTTGAAAGAAGCGAAAGTTTGATCCAATTTCGGCAACAAAAACTCATGATCCAATACCAATTTTTGGAAAGGGAAAAACAACTTTGCAATCGATGACTGATTTCGAGCTAGCAGGTCTGACAACCATTTTTTGGCTGAGATCCAGCGATCGCGATCCGAATTTTCGGGTTGTAACGCTAGAGCAGCCTTGCGGTAAATCCACCGGATGAGCAGGAACTCGTGTGTTCAAAGGCAAATTTCGTTCCGTACTCGTATTACCGACGTACTTGCCTGTGACCATTCAAAGATACACTCAATCCCCGCTGAATACCACAATTTTCTGCTGTTTGCCCACGAAAACAAGCGAAATCCGATGGAAAAAACGGCCTTTTGGGTTCATTGAAATTTTCGAAAAAAACTATCTCCGCACTTTTTCAATGTGACATTATGTGCCCAAGATTGTGACCATGTGGTTGCAACTTTGTTCTACTTTGCTACCTTTTGCATGGCTTTGTAGTGCAATTTTCAACACTCTCGTTTGTAGTCCGGAGAACTAGTAATGTCGTTTTATATCGGTGAAGCCTTGTACGGCGATGGCAATGAAATCGCTCACGTTGACCTCATGATCGGTAGCAAGGATGGCCCGGTAGGCGCGGCTTTCGCCAACGCTCTTTCGACACAAAGCGAAGGTCACACAAATCTTCTAGCGGTTCTTGAGCCAAACCTATTGGTCAAGCCGGCTACTGTTACTATCACAAAAGTAACCATCAAGGGCATGAAGCAAGCGGTTCAAATGTTTGGCCCAGCACAATTCGCCGTCGCTAAAGCCGTGACCGACGCCGTTGCTGAAGGCATCATCCCCAAGGATCAAGCCGAGAGCCTCTGTATCTTCTGCGGCGTGTTCATCCACCCAGCCGCCGAAGATAACAAGAAGATCTACGACTACAACTACGAAGCAGTAAAGCAGTCGATCATCAACGCGATGGGCAAGAAGCCATCCGTCGAAGATTGCGTCGCGAAGAAGGATACTGCTTCGCACCCATTCAAGGGTTTCTAAATAGCAGTGGCCCAAGGCTGTCGTAATCAAAGATAGATCAGATGGTCGCAATCATTTCAGCATCACGAAGCCAGCTCTCTTTTCGAGAGCTGGACACATGCGATTTGCAGATCGTAATCGTTAAATAGACGTATGTTTGTCGCACAGTCGCGCGGTCTGGGAATCATCAGTGTCCACGAAGAAAAAGATTCTGATTCAGCTCGACTGCGACGATCACGCCAGTGTGTTCGATGGGGTGGTTGCGATTGATGCAGGGGTCGACCATCTTTTCCAATACAGCGGAATCCGTCCTCCCGCGGTTCGTGGTTTGATTCACGGAGCGATGTTCACGCGAGGACCGGCTGATCTCCAGTCGACGGCGGTATTCGTCGGTGGTTCGGACGCTAGTATCGGGCACGAGATTGCGTCGGCGGCTCGGTCGGTTCTGTTTGATCCGTTTCGTGTCTCGATCATGTTTGATAGCAACGGCTGCAATTCGACGGCTGCGGCAGCCGTATTGTCTGCTGCGAAGCATGTCGATTTATCAAGCGGAAAATCGCTTGTTCTCGCAGCCACGGGCGCCGTTGGTCAAGCAGTTTGTACGCTTATAACAAGCCTTGGCGGAGAGGCAATCGTTGGGAGCCGAAGCTTAGCTCGGGCTGAAGAAACCGTTGAGAAACTAGGGCAACTGGGCGTGCCAATCGCAGGGCTTACACCGCTCGGTATCGAAGACGAATCGTGTTTAAGGCTGGCTCTTCAGGAAGCGATCGCTGTTTTTGCATGTGGTGCAGCGGGGGTTGAATTGCTTAGTAACGATTTGCTGAGTGTGGGGGTAAACCTAAGAGCTGCAATAGATTTGAACGCAGTCCCTCCGGCAGGGCTATTTGGTATTGGCGTTACTGATAAAGGCGTACAGCGAGGCAACCGGTTCGACTACGGCGCTTTAGGAGTGGGTGGATTGAAAATGAAAATTCACAAACGCGCAATTCAGCAGCTTTTCAATGGCAATAGCCATTTTATCGATGCGCACGAGATGATGAAAATCGGACGAAGCATTCTTGCAGCTTGATTGTCGAACCCGTTCTGAAACGGTACACTCCTTGGATCCTCCTAACCGATATGGATGTCTTCACGTCGGTCTTCGCTGCTACTCGAAACATACGTTACTTGTTTCGCGTTGATTGCTCCATCACTCCTGGAATGAATAAATGATTAGCGCCCCAGCTTCTTTCAAAACCCTGTCCGAGCCGGCCAAGTTAACTGTGGGGGGCAAGGAGATTGAACTGGCAGTAATCGAAGGGACTGAGAACGAGCGGGCCATCGACGTAAGCCAGTTGCTCAAGACGACCGGGCATATCACGATGGACGAGGGGTACGCAAACACCGGAGCAACCACCAGCAGCATTACATTTCTCGACGGTGATCTCGGTGTCTTACGTTATCGCGGTTATCCAATCGAAGTTCTTGCTGAGCATTGTGACTTTGTAGAGACCTCATACCTCTTGATGTACGGCGAACTGCCAACCACAGATCAACTCGAAACGTTTCGCAGTGCGATTCGCAAGCACACAATGTTGCACGAAGACATGCGGACTTTTTATAATGGGTTTCCTCGAGACGCTCACCCGATGGCGATCCTTTCGTCGGTTGTTGGAGCTTTGTCGACTTTCTATCAAGACGCACTCGACCCACATGATCCCAAGCAAGTTGAAATCTCGATCTATCGCTTGCTTGCTAAACTTCCGACGATCGCCGCATACAGTTACAAAAAGTCCTTCGGGCAACCTTTCATCTACCCAAGCAACTCACTTGGATACTGCGAGAACTTCTTGCATATGATGTTCGCTGTTCCAAGTGAAACCTATGTACCAGATCCTGACTTTGTGCGAGCCCTGAATCTGCTTCTCATCGTACACGCCGACCACGAGCAAAATTGCAGCACCTCCACCGTGCGGATGGTTGGGTCATCCAACGCAAACTTGTTCGCTTCAATTTCAGCAGGAATTTGTGCCCTGTGGGGGCCGCTACACGGCGGTGCAAACGAGGCTTGCGTCAACATGCTTAAGAAGATTGCTGACGACGGTGGAAATGTCAAAAAATATGTTGATATGGCCAAGGACAAATCGAGCAACTTCCGATTGATGGGTTTTGGTCACCGCGTTTACAAAAACTACGACCCCCGAGCGACGATTATTAAGTCCGCATGCGATACGTTGCTCGCGAAATTGAACTTGAATGACCCGTTGTTTGAAGTCGCTCAAAAGCTAGAAGAAACAGCTCTCAAGGATTCCTACTTCGTCGAACGCAAACTCTATCCGAATGTGGACTTCTACTCCGGAGTCATTTATCGAGCGATGGGAATCCCAATTCAAATGTTTACGGTGCTCTTTGCAATGGGACGCTTACCAGGATGGATTGCCCACTGGGTGGAAATGCAAAACTCTCCTACGACGCGAATCAATCGACCACGACAGATCTACACGGGTGCTCCGATTCGTGATTTTGTTCCCATCGAAAAGCGTTCGTAATAAGTAGGGGTTGTCTGTGACTGCAACAGTCCCCGTAAGACTTCCGAAACAGCCTGCAAACGGGATCACGCTTAAGGTGGACCGTTCTCTTTGCCAATGGCACTGGCTAGAACAATCGCTCCTGTTCTGCGAGCTATCGCGATTAACTTACTTTCCAGAGTCGCTCGTAAAGCCGATCTTTGAAGACGCTGGTATCACCGATTGCCAGTTTATCGATCGCGAGGGAGCTCAAGCCTACATCCTTGGTAACAAGCATGATTTGATGATCCTTTGCCGAGGGACCGAGCCCCATGATTGGAATGATTTGCGGGCCGATGCCAATGCAATGACCGTGTTATTCGATGTTGGACGACTGCACGCTGGTTTTAAATCGGAAGTCGATGAACTCTGGCCAATCATCGAGCGAGTTATTCGCGAGAATCAACGTCCAACTTGGTTTGCTGGCCACTCCCTGGGTGGTGCGATGAGTACCATCTGTGCCGGGCGCTGCAAACTATCCTCTATCCCTTCCAATCCAAGAGCCTTGTTTACGTACGGGTCACCACGCGTTGGTAATAGTGCGTTCATCAACGCAGTGAAACTGGCTCACTATCGATGGGTTAATAATAATGACATAGTGACTCGAATTCCGCCTCGATGGCTTGGCTATCGTCATAGCGGTTTCGAACTCTACTGCGATCATCGGAATCGATTACGAAAGGTCTATTCGTGGCAGCGTAGTATGGATCGATTTCGTGGGCTGTGGCAGGGATTGTTTCGTGGCTCGCTAGATTATTTGAGTGACCATTCCAATTTGGAGTACATCCGAATCCTGCGTGGGTTGTTGACCGATTTTCGTTCCGGTAAGCGCTCGATCGAACCGCGAGTTCGAATCGATGAATGATGAATCAAGATCAAGAGAAAATGTAGTTGGCCGATTAGCCCCATCGCCAACCGGCGCGCAACACCTGGGTAACGCGAGAACTTTTCTGCTCGCGTGGTGGCTTGCTAGAAATGTCTGCGGCAAACTGTTCCTTAGAATCGAAGACCTCGATACACCTCGCATCAAGCCCTGGGCAACAGACCAAGCGATCGAAGACTTGCAGTGGCTTGGTATCGATTGGGACGATTCTCCGCATGACAGATATTCGCTGAACAGTGACTTTGCTGATGAGGCATATTGGATTCAAAGTAGTCGAATACAGCGATACACCGAAGTCTTAGATCGGCTGAAAGCTCTTGAGGCGATCTACCCATGCACGTGTACGCGAAGTGACATCGAAGCCTCACAATCGGCTCCGCACGAACTACTTCCCAGCAGCAGCATGGAAGGCATAGCCCATCGCGACGGTGCTGTGTATCCCGGAACCTGTTCGTCGCGATGTGTCCGTGATGCTGAAAGACTAGATGCCAAGCAGCAGAAGTACGCTTGGCGATTTCGACTCTCTTCACAACCACAGCATTGGAAAGATCAATTCGCAGGCATTCAAGAACTGTCGAATCCGCAACAAAAATTAGGAGATTTTGTTGTGGCAAGGTCCAGCGGATCTCCGGCTTACCAAATCGCGGTCGTGGTCGATGACCATGACATGGGAGTCAACCAAGTCGTTCGTGGAGCGGATCTGATCTACAGCACTTATCGACAGCTTGCGCTCTATGAACTTCTTAATTGGACACCTCCGATTTATTACCACTTTCCCCTGGTCGTAGGTCCGGACAGTAAGCGACTGGCCAAGCGACACGGCGATACGCGGCTTTCCCAGTATCGGGAACAAGGCATTGCACCGGAGCGATTGATCGGCTTCTTAGCATTTCACTCTGGCTGGATCGACCTCGAAGAATCGATGACTGCTCGGGACCTGCTTTCGATCGACTTGCTTTCGCGTCAATCTTCTGATGTGCTTGTCGTGAGTGGTTTTTGATACATCGCCCAGATGAGATCTTCTGCCGAGATCTGCTGCGGGATAGCGGAAATTCGAAAAGCCTTTCAACTCCGAAGACTCACGCAGATTACAAAGCCGGATCGATCGCGGACGGGGTGAGTTCTATTACAACCGATTACCCAGCGACTGACCAATGCACACGGCAGACAGCCCTAGAGTGACATTCGCGACAACGAACATCACGGCGGTTTGCCATCGGTCCGATTGTCCCAATTTGACAACTTCCAGCCCAAAACTACTGAAAGTCGTCAATCCGCCCAGAAAGCCGGCAAGCAAAGCGAGTTCCCAAATCGGACTCATGGAGTTGGTACGCTGTGTGAAAGCCCACAAAACGCCAATAGCAAAGCATCCGGCCACGTTCACCAAAAGTGTTCCCCAAGGCAAAAAGCCCCCCAAACGCTGCTCCAGTCCCCAAGATACCCAGTATCTTACGACCGACCCGAACATTCCGCCGATTGCAACGGCTATTGTCTCACGCATCTACAATTCCAAGAGTTGAAGGCCAACAGTTGAAGGAAAGGGGGGTTTCACTTATTCTATTATATTCCCTCAAGGGAATTAATACGGCAGTCCTACTGTTGGACGAGCCGCAAAAAATGATTTACGGAGAAGTATTAGGAATGTCGACTCAATCAGCACCCCAGAAAAATCCACAAAAGAATCCACAAAAAGATTCGGCGAAAAATGTGCGGGCCACCATCGTCATGTCTGGAGCTGAAATCGTGGTGAAGTCGATTGTAGATCACGGAGTCGACACCATCTTCGCGTATCCAGGCGGTTGCAGCATGCCAATGCACCAAGCGTTGACTCGCTACTCCGGTCAGCTTCGTACGATTCTTCCACGCCATGAGCAGGGCGGTGCGTTTGCTGCCCAAGGTCTCGCTCGCTCTACCGGCAAAGTCGGAGTTGTCATGGCCACCAGCGGCCCCGGAGCGACGAACTTGGTCACCGCTATTGCTGACGCCAAGATGGATAGTATCCCTCTCGTCGCAATCACCGGTCAAGTTCCCACGGACGTAATTGGTACCGATGCTTTTCAAGAAACGCCGATGGTTGAAATTTGTCGAGGTATCACGAAGCATCATTACCTAGTGACCAAGACCGACGACATCGCTCGCGTGATGAAGGAAGCGTTCCACATCGCAACCACCGGTCGACCTGGCCCGGTTTTGGTGGACTTGCCCAAAGACGTTCAAATGGACAAGTGCGAAGTCGATTGGGATGTCCCCATGAATCTTCCTGGATACAGAGTCACTAAGCGTCCCAATGCTCGACCAGAACAAATTCGCCAGATGGCTGCTGCAATAAAGCACAGCAAGCGACCCATCATTTACTGCGGTGGTGGAATTATCACTGGCGAGGCGTCAGCCGAACTCCGAGAGTTGGCTGATAAAACAGGCATTCCAGTGACGATGACGGTCATGGGCTTGGGAGTTTATCCGGCTGATGGGCCGCTTTCCTTGGACATGCTTGGAATGCACGGTTCGGCTTACTCCAACTATTCGGTCCGCGATTGCGATTTGCTGATTGCTTTAGGTGTCCGCTTTGATGACCGGGTAACAGGTCGACTTTCGGAATTTGCGAAGCACGCGAAGATCATTCACGTCGATGTCGATCCTTCGGAGTTGAACAAGAACAAGACAGCTCATATTTCAGTCGGTAGTGACATCAAGTTTGCACTCACCGAATTGAATAAGATCGTAGAAGCTCCTGAGGACATCTCCGAATGGAAGAAGCAATGCTTTGCACTCAAAGCCAAGCATCCCTTCACCTATGACCAAAACTTTGATGGAATTCTTCAGCAGCATGCAATCCGCACACTCTCAGAAATGACGAAGGACCGCGAAACCTACGTCACCGTTGGCGTTGGCCAGCACCAGATGTGGGCTGCTCAGTTCTTCCAATTTCGTAAGCCACGTCAATGGCTCAGCAGCAGCGGACTCGGCACAATGGGCTTTGGTTTGCCAGCCGCGATGGGTGTTCAAGCCGCTCACCCAGACGCTTTGGTCATCGACATCGATGGCGATGGATCGTTTCAAATGAACATTCAAGAGCTTGCCACACTGCACTGCGAAAAGCTACCTGTGAAAGTTCTACTCCTCAACAACCAGCACTTGGGAATGGTTGTTCAGTGGGAAGACCGCTTCGAAGGAGCCAATCGAGCTCACACGTACTTGGGACCGATCGACCACGAGGAAGCCTCAGGGACAGGGAAGACAGAAGCTCACTCGTTCGTCGAAGAGCGTTATCCGAACTTCGTTCAAATCGCCAAGGGCTATGGTTGCGGTGGCGGGACAGTTCGCAAACGTTCCGAATTGAAGGCTGCCTTGGAAGAGATGATCAATCACCCCGGTGCATACGTCTTGGATGTTCAAGTTCCTTATCAAGAGCATGTGCTCCCAATGATCCCATCGAAAAAGACCGTTGACGATATGATTCTGTCGTAGTGTTAGGCACCTGCCAACAACCGGCGTACCTAGCACGAACTGCAAGCTAGTGGTTCCAGATGGGAATCCACTAGCTTGTGCATTGTGAAGTTGCACTGTTTTGATTTAAGGGCTAAACCCTGTAAGTTTGCCTAGCCCAGTCCAATGGACTGGGTTAAACAAACGCTTGCGGAATGAAGGGCCAACGGCCCGACCGTTTGTACGATAATCATGGGTTAGGCTACTAGTATGCCGGTTCAACTAGTATGCCGGTTCAACTGAAAAAGAGTCGCACGCTGGACGCATTAAACATGACGCCGTTGATTGACGTTGTGTTTATTTTACTGATCTTTTTCCTGGTGGCCGCCAAGTTCGCGAACGAAGATAGAGAGCTTCCCGTTCAATTACCAGCAGCCAAAAGTGCGATGCCGATGACTTTGGAACCACAAACCATGATCGTCGGAATCGGCGAGGATGGTCGCATTGTGGTTGACGGTGTTGATATGAAAATGGACGATGCCGAGTCTGCGATACAGCAAGCCGTTATCAATAACCCATTGAATCAAACCGTCATCATCCGAGGCGATAAGCGAGTCGCATTCCAGTCAGTAGTCTCCATTATGGACATGTGCAACCGCCTCAAGGTCCCATCTTATAAAGTGACGACCGCACCCGAGCAGTGACCTAATGAAATCTGAGCCGATGGCGCTAGCCACGGGTGTTGACTTTGCCACAGTTGACTAGATAGAACTGGAGCAGTGACGACCAGCGATCAAGAGGCCGAGAAAAACCCGTTATAGTTTCGGGCCGATGTCCAAAACGAACAACCAAACGGGGCAATCATCCCAAACTTCGGTATCTTCGATTTTTCAGCTCCCTTAATCCGTGCTTCCATCTTGAAAATACGCCTTCCAATCGATGAATCCCTCCCTGCGATCATCGATTCGATTCATCATAATTGGATTACCGTGGTCGGTGCCCCACCAGGCTCAGGAAAGACCACGCGAGTCGCTCCTGCGATCCTCGAAACTCCTTGGATGCAGCAACAGGCGTCACGCATTTATCTTTTACAGCCACGTCGACTCGCTGCCAGAAGTGTCGCTGCGAGAATCGCTCAGGAACAAGGAGTCTCGTTAGGTGGTAACGAGGTTGGTTACCATGTTCGCTTCGAAAAGCGTTTTAATCGTTCAACACGATTGATTGTTGCTACCGAAGGAATCTTGCTGCGAAAGCTTCAGGACGATGCCACCCTGGATGGAATTGCTGTCGTGTTGATGGACGAATTCCACGAGCGATCCGTCGACACCGATTTGCTCTTCGGTATGTTGCGTCAAGTTCAAGCCAACGTCCGGGACGACCTGCGATTAGTCATTATGTCAGCCACACTGGACGATGAATCATTGAAAGCGACCATCAGCCACAATCCCGGTAACCCTTCGCCGTTCATTCAAGTCGAAGGTCGTCAGTTTCCCGTCACCATCCGCTATCAACCATCGCTTCCCAAACAATCAATGGTCGACGTGACATGCGCCGCGATAATCAATGCGGTCGAAAAGCATGACGGCGACGTGTTGGCTTTCTTGCCTGGCCAGTCGGAAATATACCGTTCGCGGGACCAGCTTTCTCGAGCGACTCCTCTGCGGGATTGTGAACTCTTCGCCTTGCACGGCAGTTTGCCTCTCGAGGAGCAAACGCAAATCATTCAGCCTTCCCGCCGTCGCAAAATTGTTCTTTCAACCAACGTAGCGGAAACTTCGCTAACGATTGAAGGGATCCGCGTCGTCGTCGATAGTGGTTACGCTCGAGTAATGCGGTTTGATCCGAGTGTTGGCTTGGATCGATTGTGCCTTGAGTCCATCTCGCAATCGTCTGCAACGCAACGTTCTGGGCGAGCGGGCCGAGTCGCTGAAGGATTTTGCTATCGACTTTGGAGCGAAAGCGCTCAGCGGAGTCTTCCAAGTCACTTGGAACCCGAGATTCGACGCGTCGACTTGGCGAGTGCGGTGCTACAGTTGCTTGCTTGGGGGCAACGTGATGTTATGAGCTTTCCTTGGCTCACGACTCCACGAACCGAAGCAGTAGCAGCGGCACTTAACTTGCTTGAACGAATCGGCGCAATGAAAACCGGCGCGATCACGCGACTTGGACAATATATCGCAAGGCTACCGCTGCATCCCAGGACTGCGCGGATGGTTTTAGAGGGGAACGCCCTTGGTTGCTTGAGTTATACCGCCATCGCCGCTGCGATGCTCGCCGAACGCGATCCTTTTCAATCGAATCGGTCTGGTGGTTCTGGCTACAATAATTCTGGTTCCAGCGGAACCTTTCGCAAAGAAATCCCCAGCCACGCCTCGCGGCGCTGGCTATCGGATGTTGCGACGCGAGTCGCTTGGATCCAACAATTTGTTATGGGTAGATCGGGAAATCGAAGCGGCATTCATGGGGGCGATATCGATGGCATTGATAGCAACGGTGAAACCTCGCTTGGAACACTTCATCGCAACACGGTCCAATCGATCATGCAATCCGCAAATGAAATCGAACACCTAGTACAATCCCTTGCTCCGATCCCTGAGCCGCCGGCGCTAGCCACGGGTTTCGAATATCGTGCAGTTCCCAGTGCGGCACCCGAGGCTAGCGCCTACGGCTCAAGGAATTCGGCTTCCGCGCACGCAATCGATACCGAGGAAGGATTGATGCGAGCTCTCTTGGCTGGTTATCCTGATCGGCTTGCCAAGCGGCGTTCGTCTGGGAAATCTTCGGCATTGATGGTCGGCGGTCGAGCGGTCCAACTGGGGCCAACCAGTGGTGTTCTAGATCCTGATTTGTTTCTCTGTATTGACGTAGATGGTGGTGCGACCGATGCAGTAGTCCGTCAAGCATCCGGTGTCCAGCGTGATTGGTTAGATCCGTCTCTGATAGAAGAACGAGTCGATCTCTTTTTTCATCCTACGCAGCAGCAAGTCGTCGCGCGGCGGCGAACGCTTTGGAGTGATCTGGTGCTCGAAGAAACTCCCATTGCGATTCCTTCGGAGAATAGTGAGGCGGCTTCGCAGATGTTGTTCGAGCAAGCACTTAAATCTTGGAGCACGATTTTTCCGAGCAACGATGACAAGATGTTGCGATCACTTGTCGAGCGATGTCGTTGGCTGAAATCCATTGCTCCCGAGTTGGACTTGCCGGATTTTTCTCAAGCCGCGATGGAAGCAGTTTGTCGAGAGCTTTGTAACCAATGCCAATCGTTGATCGAGCTTAAAAAAGCTCCTTGGATTGACTGGATTATGAATAGCATTTCGCGCGAGCAAATGATCACGCTCAATCGCGAGGCTCCCGAACGAATCACGGTACCCAGTGGGTCGGCTATCTTGATTGAGTATCGACAAGATCAACCGCCGATACTTGCAGTCCGCATTCAAGAAATTTTTTCATGGAAGTCAACACCACGATTAGCCATGGGCCGAGCTCCCGTGTTACTACATTTGTTAGCCCCCAACATGCGACCTCAACAAGTCACGGAAGACTTAGCAAGTTTCTGGTCTAGCGGTTACGCGATCGTCAAGAAAGAACTCAAACGCCGTTATCCCAAACACGCCTGGCCCGACGACCCCACCACCGCAACCCCAACTGCCCGCACCACTCGCCACTCATAAGTGATCAAGTGTTCAAGAGCGATTGCATGATCGCGTTGCAACAGTAGCCTCAACGCATGTATTGCAACTCAAGAGGACGAGGGCCTCGTGCCCGATGACCGCAAAGGCTTTGCGGGATGCGTTGCAAGTTAGCGTCATCGGCTCAGGTTTCATCAGTCTGCCTTTTTCGTAAGCATACAACGAATTCATGTTCGACGCGGAAGCATTAATTTGATTCGGCAATACACGGGTTACTGAGAATTCCGAGATGTTCGATTTCAATTTCTACTTTATCGCCATCCTTTAGAAATCGTTGAGGCTTTCGCGCGGTTCCCACTCCGGGCGGAGTGCCGGTAAAGATCACATCCCCTTCCTCGAGCGTCATGACTTGAGAGAGATACATCACCAATTGAACTGGTGAAAAAATCATTTCCTTGGTCGATCCGTTTTGCATTGTCTCGCCATTGATTCGGCACTGAATCTTGAGGTCTGTAGGATCAGGAATCGCGTCTGCAGTGGTAATCGATGGTCCCATCGGAGCAAACGTATCGAAGGATTTCCCGAGGAACCACTGGCGACCGGGTTTGCCTGTTTGCCAGTCTCGCGCTGAGACATCATGGCCTACGGTGTAACCGAAGATTGCGTTCTTGGCCGCCGTTTCGTCAGCATGGCGTACGCGGCCACCGATTACGACTACCAACTCGGCTTCGTAGTCAACCGAAGTACTTACTCGCGGAAGCACGATCGGTTCATTTGGACCGATCATAGCGGGAGCCATTTTGCAAAAGACGATTGGCTCCTCAGGAATGGGCTGACCAGTCTCCAAGGCATGATCACGATAGTTGAGTCCAATACATAAGATTTTGCGTGGCTTATCTAAGGGACAAAGAATATGCAGAGATTCCGAAGTGATCGGAGTATGCTTTGCGAGACTAACAATCTTCGGACTGATTTGATTCCAACGCTGAAATAATTCTGTCATCCGCGTCGGGAGTGACGGGTCGGCACGCGAAATGTCCTGTATCCCCGTAGCAGTTACTAACCCCAAGCCGATCGAACTATCCGGACGCGAGAACCTACAGATCTTCATAAATGTACCAACCTTAAAGGAAACACAAAGGTAGTTGCAGGGAAAAGTGTACAGTAACACGCAAGCTAGCGACTTATTGAGGTTGGAGACTAGCTTGCGCGTCGTGTTAGATAGATTTGAGCCTGTCGCTCGCCGTATAGCCCGATCACTGGCTTTTAAATCGCCTGGGAATGATGCGATATTGCGGTAGATAAAGCTCAATCTCTAGTGGTTGTGTTGGCCCTCGCGGGCCTCGAATCGAAACACTTGGGTTGCCTCTGCAAGGATCCGTTCGTCGTGGGTCGTCAAGAGAAGCGTCCAAGGCTGCGAGGAGGCTCGTAACTGATCCCAAATATTGTATCGGACACCGGCCGGCAACAAATCGAGACACCAGTCGACAAGCAGAACTCGAGGTCTCCCCGCAATTGCTCGAGCGATCATCAAACGGGGTAATTGATCTTCGCAAAGTGGGAAACCTCCGGTTTGAAGCCTCAGGTCCAGGCCACCGTGCAGCGGAAGCAATTCTTCCCACAGATGAACCGTTTCCAGTGCCTGTCGCAAGTCTGTATCGCTGATTCCCGAACGACCCAGTCGCAGGTTATCGGCTACGCTTCCCGCAAAAATTTCCCGCGGTCCCGCATATCCGACCAACGAGCCATCGCAGAACCGAAGCGCATCGCGTGAATCCAGTCCGTCGATCTCAACGAACCCATGCTCGGGCTGAATCAAACCGACGATAGTCGGAAGCAGCATTGAGTCGGCGGCTCCCACAATCCCAGCGATCGCCATGCGACCTCCTGCGGGGACTTCGAAAGAACCAACATGGACTACTTGTCGGGAGGCTGGATCAATGATGGCCAGATCTTGGACTCGAACTTGCACCGGTCCGATCTCAGTATCCATCGGGACAAGCGGTGGATCAATCGATAGATCGAGCATGTGTCCAACCTTGTTCATTGCAGCCATCAGATCGAAAAATGTCTCGAGCAGCTTACCGCTTTTCGCAAACGCACCAACAATAACGGCAACGATCAACTCCGACGCAACAAGCTGTCCCAAGGTTAGCTGACCGACCAGCACCAAGTATCCGCCGAGTGCGAACAGAGTGGTCAATGCGACAATTTGCAGCAGCATTGCAAAGATCATTTGCCGCAACAAAACGATGAAGTGTACGCGGCGCGTTGTTAGGTATTGGACCGCTAAACGATTGGATCGGTCGGAACTCATTTCCGCACCGCCGTGTAGCTTGAAGGCTGAAGGGGACGCAACCACATCCTGCAACCAGTGGGCAATCGAATACTTTACCACCGATTCATCGATCGCTGTCTGGACGCCGCCGCGGCCAAGAACATAAGTAACAACAACCATGCATATTAGAAGAACAATATCGAAGCCAAGTAAAAATGGATGGTAAAACGCCAGCAGCAAGGAGCCGATAATCGTTTGCATCACGATGGTGATTCCATCCAAGAGCAGTGACGCGGTCGACTTCTGGATGGTCATAATGTCAAAAAAACGATTGACCAATTCGGGCCCATGGACTCCTTGCAGCTGCATTCGATTTGCGTGGGGCAACCGATAGGCAAGGTCTCCTACCAAGCGAACGAAGAAACGTCGCTGCATGATTTCAACGACGAAGATGTGTAGCAGTTTGAAAGCAGCCGACAGAAACAGCACTCCCATCAAAATCATGGCAAGCACAAAGATGGGCTGGAAGCTACTTCCAAAACCAATCGTGTTAACAAGGACTTCCACTGTGAGTGGCGTTGCTAGGCCGAGCACTACCGACACGAAGCTGAATATAAGGACCGAGATGATGTCGGACCGCTCGGGTTTCAGGAGTGCAAGGAATCTTTTCTGAGGACTGAGGTGCTCGCCGCCGTGGCTATTGTGTACGCCGCCATGACCATGAGAACCGTCGTTGCCATGCCCTGTATGGTGGTCTGAAGCCCCCAAGCCACCGTTCGAATTGGACGATGAAGCATTTGAGCCCTCGTTGAAAAGTGCTGGTTGGGCGATAAGAAATGTGTATCCCGATTCGGGACGAAACAGATTAGCGATGGCTCGTTTCGAGAGTCGTTCGGGTTGAATTGCCGAATCGATACGGACCGCATCGATCCCACTTCCGGCAGTCGACTCCATGATCCACCAAGGAGACATCCCCGTTTGGACGTTGACTGCGACCAGGTGAAAACCGTCTGCAATCAAATTCCATGCGGCAGATGGCGTCAGTTCGATCGGTGCCAAGCGTATCCGCGCCGCCTGAGCCGCTCGCATCATCCACAGAATTAACCCGTCGGCGGTCGCGTTGGATGTTGCGTCGGAGCGGCCTTCACTGACGTTGGTAAGAGTGCGTTGAATTTCGCTCCGTTCGATCGAAACATGCAACTGCATTCCCAGACTTTGGAGGAGCAGGGAGACTTGTCGCCACACAGGATCATTCGGCTTTGCAACGGGGACGGACTGCTCTTTCAGCATGTTAACTGGATTCCTCGAAACCTAAACGCGAATTATCTAAACGAGACCGACCGAGACGCAAAGCAATGTAACTCGCCTTGTTGGAGAGACTCGTTAGCTGAATACCTAGAACTTGACAAAATTGACTCCTTCCCACCCGTTTATTCATTTTCTACTAACCTGAGAGAAATATGCAAGAAAACCACAACCTTTGCCTCACGTTTTTTGTTATCCTTGATTAGTTGGTTTGTTCGAAAAGGTTGAATCTAAATCGAAAGTTAAGTAGTTGCTGAGAAAAAGTGCACTGTAACACGACGTGCAAGCTAGCGAACTCCCAATTGGAACCACTAGCATGCGTGTCGTGTTAGGTATGCCAGGCATTGGCGATTGCCCTGGTGAACATTAGGCTGGCTCGGACGATGTCGTTCCAATAAATTTTTGTTTACACAGACACCAATTGTTTGCTCAAATTGGTCTCGTTTTTG
>JANODQ010000810.1:0-7677 GCA_031412775.1 Pirellulaceae bacterium
GTATTGGAATCGACCAGCGATCGCAATAAAACTCGATCGGTCGAATCTAGTTTCGGGGCTTTCGAGTTTTGCTGCGCGTTTTGGAGGATCGCGGAAGTGAGCCCAATATTTTCTGTAAGGTTCGTGTGGAAAATTCCTTGAAGGCCCTCTGAGTCCGTTAAGCGTTGTTGTTCCAAAGTCCATTGCGAAGCCATGATCACGATCGGCAGCGTGGATGTTCGCGGGGCGGCACGTAGTCGTTGAACGAACTCAGAGAGACTCATATCTGCCACGCGATCGACAATGAAGATCAACTCGTAAGGATGTGGCTCCTGAATCATTTGAATTGCTTCCCGCGCGTTCCGAGCGGTCTTTGATCGAACCTGGAGCGTTGAAAGCTGGCTTGCAAGCGTATCACGAAGGTCGGAGCTTCCACCAATTATCAAAGCAAGCTGGTCCGATTCCAGCTTCATCATCTCGGCACGCGTGCCGGAGACTCCATAACTCATCGCGACATTTTCGGACGCTTGAATTGTTTCGTATAACGCTTCGATGGCCGCGTATCGTGTCGCGGGTGCTGCGTCTTTCGATAGTCGTGTTAGAGCTTGAACGACTCGGGACGGATCCTGCAATCCTCGATCAAGCATTTGTCCTAAGATTTGAGTCGCTCGCAACTCGGCCCCAAGTAGCGATTCTCGACGAGCTATTTCAAGTACGTTCAGTAGAAACTCCGGTGTATCGTTTTGTTTTTCAATTTGGCCATTAAGAAAACTGGATGGCGATTCAACCATCCATAGGCCGGATTCCTGATAAGCTTGCTCCAAAAGCACGGCAGTCGCGAGAGCCGATGCTTCGACACTGTTCTGGCTCGGGATTCGCAAGATCAGCGATGCCAAGGAGGCTGCTTCGGCAAGGAAGTTATCCGAAGGTGTTCCTTCTTTCCAATCGAGTCGCTTTTCGTTGGCTCGCCAAAGCCAATAAACGGATGGCGCTGGAGTCTGTTCGCCTTTTGCCATGCGATACTCATTCACTTTTCCCTTCAATCGCGACAGGAGCGTTCGAGCGACAGACGCTTCGGTTGGCAAAGGCTCGCCATTCGGTGAAAGTGCTTTTTTCAAGCTCTTATATGCTTTTGATTGCGGATCAACAACAAAAAGTCCAGTTGATAATTCAGCAAGATAATCTGTACCAGGGATTCTCGATGCGAGCTCCAAGAGCCGTCCAAAAGTTTCTGGGTCAGCCACATTCAGTGCGGCTTTCAATGCCGTTTTTCCTTCATCGCGAAAGGTGACAATGACTTCCGAAACAATATTTGGAAGAGGAACGTCGGATACGATGGCCGTCTCGATTAGGGCACGTAAGCCGGTTGGTCCTGCGGCTTGGATGGCGAGTACTCCACGCTTTTTATCAACTAATTCAGTCGCGCTTAAATTTTGAATCGCCTTCTTCAATGTTGCCTCGTCGGTAACGGTCTTGCTCGCACGATCCAACATTTCTTTAATTGAAACTTTTTGAGTGTCTGTCAGTGGGCTTTCATTACTCGAAAGCTTTAACCACGTTTCCAATCCGGCCGCGCGTACCATCGCAAGACTGACAGCCGGGTCGGTCGCAATCTTAGGGATCTGATCGACAAAGACCCCTATTTCTTTCCATTGATTGATTCGAGATAGGTAAAGAATGGTGCGAGCCGTTTCAATAGGCGATCGGGGCGGGTTCCGCTTAATCGACGAAACCACCGGGTGTACGGGCTCTTGGCCCAGAAGACTGGCGTGTCCTGTCAAAGTTGAAATCAACAGGGCGATACAGAACGTATTAGAAAAATTTGATTTTGATTGAAGCCGTACAAACATGGCAAAGGTTTTGATCAATGAAAAGAATTTTGGGGAGGAGTGTTTTGGTGAGCGGTCTTCACGGCGAGCGTTTGCGTCCATCGATCTATTTGATGTTGAACTTCCGAAGGTTGGCTTGAGCCATAGGACTTATATGCAGCGACAGCACCAGCGACTCCCAGAGCCGACCGCAAAGAAGCGGCGTGAGCAGACAGTTCTGAATCGACGCTCGCAAAATCGTCATCGGTGAGATCTGTCAGAGCGATTTTTTTCTTTCGTGCGACTCCGACCAGAGAACCCACATGATGATGGGCTGTTCGTTGTGGCATACCTTTCAGGATTAGTGCTTCCATCAAGGTCGTCGCATCCAGATAACCTTGATCAATTCTTGCAGCGATGGATTCAATCTGCAGCTCGGACTCCTCCACAATCGGGATTGCAAGTTCCAAACAAGCCTGGACCGTATCGAACGAATCAAACAAAGGTGGTTTGTCTTCTTGAAGGTCTCGATTGTATGCAAGCGGAAGTCCCTTGATCAGAACCAAAAGCGTTTGCAGATTGCCAACAACGCGAGCCGTTTTTCCTCGCGTAAGTTCCAGCGTGTCCGGATTAATCTTTTGAGGCATGATCGAACTGCCTGTACAAAATTTATGCGGGAGTTTGATAAACCCGAACTCGACCGTGGACCATAAAATCCACTCTTCGGCCCAACCACTTAAATGCTCAGCAATCATTGTCAGAACGAAGGCGGCTTCAACAGCAAAATCACGATCGCTACTGATGTCGATACTGTTTGCTGCAACGCCTTCGAAACCCAATTGTTCGGCTGTCCAATGTCGATCGATCGGAATGGAAGTTCCTGCGACAGCAGCAGCACCCAACGGACAAATGTTGGCACGTTTTCTGCAATCTGCGATTCGCGATCGGTCTCGATTTAGTTTTTCGATGTAAGCCAACCAATAGTGCGAGGCGAGAACCGGTTGAGCTCTTTGGAGATGAGTGTAGGCAGGAAGGATAACTCCAGCGTCTTTTGTGCAACGACTCAGGAACGCACGTTGAAGATCTGCAAGCAAGCTGTCGATCTGGTCGCAGGCTTGTCGAACCCAAAGCCGAATATCAGTCGCAACTTGATCATTTCGGGAGCGGCCCGTGTGAAGCTTGCGTCCGACATCTCCCAAGCGATCAATCAACGCCTGTTCGATGTGCATGTGAATGTCTTCCATCTCGATCCGCAACGGGAGTTTGCCTTGGTCGAGTTCCGTTTCGATTTCGGACAACGCTACTTGGATGGCGGCTGATTCGTCTTCAGTCAGAATACCAACGCGGCAGAGCATCTCTGCGTGTACCTTTGATCCGCGAATGTCTTGCGGATATAGCCGCGAATCAACGCTGACGCTTTCCGAAAATCGAACAAGTCGTGCATCGGTCGAAGCTTCGAAAACTCCGCTGCGAGAAAGTGGCTCCAAGGCGATGATTCCGATAAATAAAACGATAGGAAAGGATTTTAACGGCCCTGCTTCGCTGGGCTGTTATTCCCAACTCGAAATTAAAAACATGGCACGAGATAGGATTGGAAGCTAAAAACTTGGTAGATCCGAGGGAACTGGTGCCTTTAACGCATTATCACTCGATTCTACCATCGATGTAGATCTCATGAAGTATCTCTGCTCAATTCTAAGGCGACGTGTCTCCACGGACGGATGGAGCCAACCTCCCGCGTCGTGATGCGACTTAGGGACAATTTTTAGCAACGCCTGAATCATATCCGTTGGAGGCACTCTAAGGCGTCCAGCGTACCATGAATGATGCATTGAGTCTGAGTTGGCAATAATTTCTAGCTTTTGCGTTGATTTTGGTTCAAGTAAATCTTGCTGAATGAAATTTTTGCTATTCGCCTCACTCTTAAGCAGTTGGCCCATTTCTATCGCGATTCGGTCTGCATCTAGCTCTGTCCATTTCGCGATGGAAGATATCCAGCAAACCAGAGCTACGATTCCCGCTACAGTTGCCAGGGCATGCATCGAGATGGCGTAGCCGGGGACGCTTTGTAGGATTATCGCGTAGGTTGAAGGCTGAAACCAAAGCGAAAGTCCAACTGTACCCACCATTACTGGAACAAATCGCAACCAAACATGCCATCGGCGAACGTGTGCTATCTCATGAAGAATCACCATTCTCAATTGGTCATCGTTCAGCTTTTGCAGGAGTGCATCGCTTAGAACCAGGCATCTCAATGGAGGCAACCAACCCACCACCATCGCGCAGGCGACTCGATTGTTCGTAGACCAGAAAAGAATCTGAGGTGATCGCGGAACATGAAGCTTCCATAACTCTCTTATCCAAGCAACTCGATTGTTCGATATTGATGAAAGATCGTCGTCGATGCCTTCCAGTTCTTCCGTGGACCAACACCAAAGCATCGCGTAAGGCAATGCGAAGACTATGGGCATCATCACAAAAACGCACAGCAACGACTTTATCGTTGCATTGATTTCCCAGGCGTTCGAAGTTGCTGTCACAAGGTCGATGGCGAAGCATGCAACAAGCGGCATTGCAAAGACGATCAACCAAGTGTGCCTTGCATGCGACAAAAAAGTACGAATCCAGCTTTCCAAATTTGGATCGTCACGCCGCGAAGCAACCGAAGCAATCAGCAAGTTCCTCCAACGGTGTGACTGAGAATCAATTAAGACAACCATCAATACAGTCGGAAGCATCCAAATCAAAAGCGACCAAGCAAAACTATTGAATCCCGGAATCAGTTTTTCAGGCAGCGTTCCCCAACCGATGATTGCCAAGAAAAACGGCGACAGCAAAACCCAACTCCATTGAAGAAGTCGTTTGTGGACCACGTGCATTTCAGAAATTTCACTTGGAAGAGCTCCTACTACCAAAGCCGCATTCAAACGCGACTCAATGAATTTGCTTATGAATCCATATGCGGAAACTAAGATCAGCATCCCGACAATCGATTCCATTGGTTGGACTCGGTTGGGATGAAAATGGTGAAAATCGGTTGGAAGCTGACGAATAGTCGCGACCGCAACCGCGTGCAAAAAATCATCATGCAGTAGCGACGGCAAGATGGGCATCGCTACGGCAGAGAGGAGCAAGCAAAAATAGAGAAGCTGCATGAGCTATCTTTCGCTCCCGAATCGAAAAGTTTTAGGCTAATAAGCGTGATGCACAAAAGTTTTGCAACAACACGCCAGTTTAGACTAAATAGAAACTTAATTTGCTTCAATTATACGCACGGATAAAACCAACAATTGTCTTTAGCCAAGGGACTGTCGTGCGGTTTGGGGGACTTGTATCGATTGCATCTTATAATTCCGGTGTTTCCAA
This sequence comes from Pirellulaceae bacterium, assembly GCA_031412775.1. Taxonomy (GTDB): domain Bacteria; phylum Planctomycetota; class Planctomycetia; order Pirellulales; family Pirellulaceae; genus JAIYDQ01. Next base: position 5,154 of record JANODQ010000810.1, read on the forward strand.
AATCCAAAAGGGCTCCCATGAAGAGAGTTCATGGATAAGCTAGAATAACACGACAGGATATAACCGAATCAATTTGTCATTGTTTTGTCGTTCAACCTCCCATTATATCATTCGCAAGTCACTGTTTTTAACCGAATGCCGCTTCCACTGAACTATTACGATTCCAGCGGCATATGGAGCTGGGCAAAACTGGTGGAGCTCTGGCGATTTCGCGAGTTGCTTTACACTTTCTTTTCCCGTGATATAACGATTCGGTATCGCCAAGTGCTGATCGGTGTGGCTTGGGTTTTGATCCAGCCTGCATTATCGATGCTAATTTTTGTATCGCTTTTCGGTCTTCTCGAGACTCGCGCCACTGCGGATGGAAGTCAGTATGCGTCGGATGCGGCGGTGGTATTTTTGGGGGTCTGGTGCTGGCAGTTTTTTGCGTCGGCACTTCGCGATGGGACCGGCGTATTAGTTAATTATCGCCACGTGATTACCAAGGTCTACTTTCCACGAATTTTGCTTCCGATGTCCAGCGTGCTTTGTGCGCTTTTTGATTTCGTCGTTGGTGGGCTCATCTTGGTGCCAATCTTATGGATTACGAACTGCACCGTTGTTTGGAGTCAGATATGGGCGATACCGATATTGGTTGCGTGGCTTGTGTTACTTTGCGTAGCGTGTGTTGCTTGGTTTTCATCCCTGAATGCAGCTTATCGCGACGTTGGGTACGCACTTCCGTTCTTACTACAAATCGGTATGTACTTGTCACCGGCTGTATATGATGCGTCGCGAATTCCAGAGCGATGGAGCACACTCTATCAAGCCAATCCAATGGCTTCGATAATCACGTGGTTCCGATGGTCGCTGTTGGGCGGGCCCGCGCCGTCGGCAATCGCGACCCTAGCGGCGATTGGTTTGACCGCTTTGCTTTTGATCAGCGGACTCGCGTGGTTTGAACGATCTGAACGACTCATGGCAGATCGGATTTAATTGTCGTCATGAATGACATTGCAATCCATGTTGATAGAGTCAGTAAATGCTTCAAGATTGGCAGTGGCACGGAGTACGCGCGTTTGACCGAAGCGCTCGCGGGCAACATCAAGTCCGCAACGCAAGCACTATGGCGAAAGACGGCAAGTCAAGTTACCCCGGTCTTCAACGCTGACCAAAAAGCTCACGAGAAACCTATCGACACGCGGCGCGACGGAAATACGTTTTGGGCTCTGCGAGATATCGACTTTCGTGTCCAATCCGGTGAAGCGATCGGTATTGTCGGTGGCAATGGAGCTGGCAAAAGTACGCTTCTGAAAATACTTTCACGAATCGTGTCTCCGACTTCCGGACGCGTCGGTGTGCGGGGACGAGTTGGCTGCTTGTTGGAAGTTGGTACAGGTTTTCATCCCGAGCTGACAGGTCGCGAAAATGTCTTCTTAAACGGAACGATACTCGGGATGTCGCGTCGTGAGATTCGACGCCGGTTTGACGAGATCGTGAGCTTTGCCGAGGTCGAGACGTTCATCGACACGCCCGTCAAGCGGTACTCGAACGGGATGATTATTCGCTTAGGATTTTCGGTCGCTGCCCACTTTGAACCAGAGGTCTTCATTATTGACGAAGTCCTTGGCGTTGGTGATGCAGCGTTTCAAGCGAAAAGCCTTGCCAAAGCCAAAGAGTTCCGCGATCAAGGTCGAACGGTTATGCTTGTTTCTCACTACATGCCATCGGTTATCGAATTTGCGACCCGAGCAATCCTGATTCAGGAAGGGCATATTGTCGCAGACGGCGATCCAACGCAGATTGTCGATATGCACCTTCAGCGGGATAGCAACGATCATTGAGGCCCAAAAGAACTGGGGAATACGCGGCAAATCAAGGATTCGTGCCTGAATCAGCGGCTTCGTGAGTCGCAAAATTTTGCTAGGTAGCTATACTTGAGTGCCGCCGATTATCCTCACTCGTTAGACCCCATCGCTATGCAAGTTGGCTTATTCATTCCGTGTTATATCGATCATTTTTACCCACAAGTAGGGATGGCGACCGTCGAGCTTCTGGAACAGTTTGGCTGCCAAGTCGAGTTTCCTGATACGCAGACTTGTTGTGGCCAGCCGATGGCGAACACGGGTTGCACGAATGACACTCGACCACTTGCTGAAAAATTTTTCCAGATTTTTCGCCACTACGAATATGTAGTTTGTCCATCTGGTTCGTGCGTTTCAATGGTGAGAAATCACTACGAAGAATACCTTGCCGGCCGCGAAGGCTTTGAGGGTCTTAAAGCGAAGACTTTCGAACTGTGTGAATTTTTAACTGATGTTTTGAAGGTGCAATCGCTGGATGTCGACTTTCCCTATCGCGTTGGCCTTCATGCAAGTTGCCACGGATTACGCGAGTTGCGACTCGATACGTGTTCGGAATTGATGACCCAAGGACCTGGAAAGGTACGCCGCCTTTTAGAGATGGTTCGAGGCGTTGAGATTGTTCCGCTACAAAGAGCCGACGAGTGCTGTGGTTTTGGTGGGACTTTTGCGGTTGTAGAAGA
>JANODQ010000811.1:0-2086 GCA_031412775.1 Pirellulaceae bacterium
GCCGAAAAACTGATTGAGGACTAATTCTAATCTTGGCGCTCTGATGAGAATAAATGGGCCCGCCGGGTCAAACCGGCGGGCTCTTGTTTTTGTGAGATCGTCAGGCTGCTTTTGCCCGCTGCTGCTCGTGCACCCACACGCCTTTCTCAAGCGAGAAACCGAACCTCCTCGCGAGGGCGAAGAGACGGCCTTTTCGTGTATTGGCGTGAGCTATACCGCGGACCTTTCCTCCGCGCTCATAGATGATGTAGCCGGACTGAAGGCCCGCGATCTCTTCCTGGATTTCGCTCAAGTTCCTGTCGAGAAGCCAGCCCTGATCACTGCGAGACATGTTCGCAAACGAGGTATTAGAGGGAAGATAATTGCGCCGCCGCCCGGTCATGCCGCCGCCACGTAGTCTTCGTCTTCGCACCGATCGATGAACAAGCAGTGCACGTAGCCGGCAGGTGACAAATAGTCGTTCTGGATCAGAGCTACTACTGTGACCATGACGGAGCCAGCCTCATCCCTGTGACGGAAGACTTCGACACGGTGCCCACCCGCGCTCTGAAAGGCATAGTCAGGCGGGGGCATATTGACCGCCTGGACGTCATACAGACCGCGCATGAACCGACGAAAGTCAGCAACCCTGAAGCCGCGACTGCGACCTTCATCCAGACAGTATTCGTCCTGCGGACGAGAGTAATCCTTCTTGCGGAGCCAGTCATTGATAAGTGCGATAAGGATGCGCTGCTTATCGTAGCTCCCATGATACCGGATGTATCGATCTACTGCGCTTGAGAACTTTTCGCTCATCTCTGGCGAAAACCCCGGATCATCGAACCTCGCGACGCCTTTCCGGCGCGGGTTGCAAGTTGTAGGATCGTCCCCCGCTGTGCTAGGATTAGTCATTGTGTCCCCTTTCTCGGGATATGGTTTCTACAGTTGGGAAGGGCGGTCGATCGTCGCTGGAAACTATGAGCGACAGCCCTTCCCGTTCTTGTCGGGCTATGCGCCCTCGACCTTCCACTGAGGAAGGGTCCACCGAACCTGCTTTTTGAGCTGATCCGATATCTTGGTGAGCCGGACGATCTCGGCCATCGCGGCCTTGCGGGTCTCCGGATCAGTCATGTCATGCGCTTCGATCTCAGCGAGACGTGCCGCGATCTCGCGCTGCTTGTAGCTGTTGACGATGCCCGCCAGCTCAACGGCGGCGTCTAGGAAGCATCCGACCATCGTCTCAGCGCGGCCAAGAGAGTTCTCCGCGACGGGAAACGGATCATCCACGCCGTCGAGAACGCCCTCGATCGCTAGTGCGGTCGGTCCCTGATCGTCGTCGAATGAGGGCGCTTCGATCCCTGCCAGCTCGAGCGCCATCTGGACGCTTGAGAAATTCGGATCGTCCTGGAGCACTTCGAAGAAAGGGGTGCGGAATAAGTCACTTGCGGCCCGCCCCGGTCCTTTGAGCTGATCGAGCTTCTTCGCCTTCTGGCGGTCGCGAAACCGCTGAGCTTTTTCTGCGCCTGTCAGTGCCATGCTCGGCTTCCCCTTTGGTTACGTTTTATGTGTAACCGTAACCAAGGGAGTCGCACAAGTGCTATCTTGCGGGTGCCGTCAGTTTTCTTCGTCGGGCTTGATCGACGAGGGCCAGATGTTCGCGGCCTCTCCGACAGTCGTCATGATCCGATCGCGCAGGTCGATCGGCTGCGAGGCCACGATCAACTCGTCGATCAGCTTGTCGTATTCGTCGTCCGGAAGGTATGTCGGCTCGGTCATGACGTTCCTCGTGGGTTGCTCTCCAAGAGGAATCTGTCAGGCCGGAGCTCAGTCTGCAAGCAGAATTCTGATCTAACCCATTGAATTTGCTGTATGTAAGTAGTGACTTTAGTTAAGGATGGCTGAGGTAGACAGGGCCGAGCCGGTTCGACATGGTAGCGCTCGTCGACGAGAACGAGGGGGGGTGAGGAGTGCCAGACTACCGAGAGCTTTCGCAGCAGTATGCTCAGGGTGCCTTCAAGGCCGTCGCCGTCCTGAACCAGCGGCTGTACCGCGAAGGTTACGTCCGCATCGAGGCGACAGAGGGCGAATTCGCGGCGATCTTCACCTC
>JANODQ010000812.1:0-6659 GCA_031412775.1 Pirellulaceae bacterium
GCTTCCAATCGTCGGAGTTTTTCCAGTCGTGCTGCCTGATGATCACCGAGATCAACTGATGGGGATGGATTTTGTTCAGACATAGACGAACCTGGATCGAAAGAAGGGATTGCGGATGGGTGATAAATTATCAGGAACAACTACATGCCGAGAACGGTTTGTCGCGATTTGTCGTTGCATTCGCCGACTTTTTAGTCTGGTTTCTTCGTCAGAGGAAAGCATGACATCGAGCCGACTTTTTGTTGTTAGGGGCGAGCATTGTAAGGGAAAACGATGGAAAACCAAGTCACCAAACCGCCGATGATTCTGGTCGTTGAACCTGATCCTGTAATGCTAACTGGGTTTGCAGCAATCCTCGACATGCAGGGTTACCGATGTTTTTTGGCTCGAAATGTCGAAGTTGCGTTGCAAGCGATCGAGGAATTGCCGCTTGATCTGATCGTTTTTTCGATCGGAAATTCGCTCGATCAAGCCTTGGCAGACGCCAAGCAGCTCCGTTCGAAACCACTGTGCGAAGGAGTTCCGATCATCTTTATCGCATCCTATCCCAACGTTGATTGGATCGGCCCACTCAACTCGGTTGGAGGCGTTTACTGCTTGCCGCGAACTTTCGAGCCGCAAACGTTGCTGGAGGCCGTCGAAAAAACGCTTTGGATGCCCCACTTGGCAGTCGCACGCGTCGCACCGCCCAAGTCCCATCTCAATAACGCGTGGGTGCGTCTGAGTTAGTCGAACGGTTGGCTGAAAACAATCTTCGTAGTTTGGGACCGCAGTCCCGAACGATCATACAGTCCATGCGATGTTCCCCTCGGACGGCGTGCTTGAATGTGCGTGCTTGAATGTGCCGAATGCTTTCGCGTTGACGTTCTTAGTGCGAGCCTATTTCTAAAACTGTTTGACGCAAAAGTCTAAGAACTGGGTCCAGTCATAAAGGGTTAATCCATGTGCACCTGGACGAATGTGGTAACCCATTTTCCCAGCGATTCGCGGTTCATTGAGCGCCGGCATCTCCGCATAAGTCATCGCCTTCTCGCTGAACAAACCATAGACCGGAGACGCAGCCACCATGGCCAAGTATTCCCCACGAGGATCGGCCCAAAGGTCTTCGCTGGCACTTGTCGCGTAGACTGGTCTTGGAGCGATCAACGCGAAGAGCTGATGCTGGTCGACGGGTAAGCTGCCTTCTTGACCGGCGTACTTGCTAAAGCGATCACAAAACCAATGCGGAAACGACTTGGTGATTCGTGCGACTGTTTCACCGAACGCGCGACGAGAAAGAGCTGCACCTCCACACCCCGAGTTATTGCTGCATGCGATTGCAAATCGTGTATCTTCCGCTGCAGCCCACAGTGCGGCTTTGCCTGCTCGTGAGTGCCCGATCACGGCAATCTTATCCGGATCAACCTCGTTACACGTTAAAAGATAATCTAAAGCACGACTCGCTCCCCACCCCCAAGCAGACAACGCCTTCCACGCATCATCACCGGGAGCTTCATGTGCGTTGCTGGTTCGATGGAAGAAGCCACGAATCCCATCGGAAAAACCATCAGCACGATCAGGATCAATTGCAACAGTCGATACAGCACAAGCAACAAAGCCGCGATTAACAATATCTTTCACAGGCCAAAATTCATCCGGCTCGGTCGCGGCTTTTTCGAAGCTTGGAAACTCTCGGTTGTTGATGTGAAGAACCGCCGGATTCTTTTGAGTTGTCGCTGGCAGGAAAACCCACATAGGAAATGAATAGGACTCGGTACCCGAAGTGATTACGACTCGTAGAGACTTTCCTTTGGCGTCGATTCCGAACAGGCCGGATTTTTCTTCGATCAGCTCGTAACGAACTTGATAATCTAAATCAGGACGCCGACCGTAGACCTCAGACCGAAATTTTTCAATCGTCTCTTGTCGAAGAGAGTCCCAATCTTTTGCATTTTCAATCTGTCCCCCACCTTTTAAAATCAACGGATTAGGGAGCGTATAAGCTGGAACTCGCGATTCTTCGTAAATAAACTCGGGCCGCGAAGCAGATAGTTTCGCGACCACCGCGGGATCTGCGGACCACGGTTCGCCCGCTTGGCTTTGATAGGAATCGGATTGCCAAGCAAAGACGATCGCAAACATGACGAGAGGGCGTAACTGTCGATTGCTCAATTGAATCATGGTGTAGGTTCCTTTTGATGGATTTCAGTACCGGAGAGGAGTCGTTTGATTGCATGCTCTTCGCCGTAGAGCGTGACGACGTCGTTCGTTTGAATCATATCGGAAGCCTTTGGAAGCCCTGGCAATATATCCTCGTTCCGACGAATGGCTAATACGGCTACACCATGATCCCATGGCCGCGACTCTCGCAATGATTTGTTAACGAGTGAGCAAGAACCATCCGCTAGATACTCGGAAACGCAGTAGCCACGTTCGATTCGAAGCAACAGTTCATAATCCATCGCCCGAACGAGACCCGCGCGTTGCAATGAATGTTGAATCCAATAATCCATCGTGCGGCGGATGAAACTGATTTTAGACACGTATAAAATGGACACGATGCCACCCGTTACGAGACCAATCACCACAAGCGGATGCACAGAATCAGGGCTCTGCATCATCGTTGCAACGAGAGTTGCAAGTGACGAGGTGAGCCCAATATTACCGGCCAAAATCAAGTCACGAATAATCCGCCTACGAACCGGATGATTCACAACTAATTCAGCTTCGCGAGTCGTAAACCCAACTCCGAAAAAGGCAGAATAACTTTGAAAACTCGCGGTATCCGAGTTCAACCCAGTCATAGTGAGGGCTGTGGTTGCGATACGAACTGCTAGAAGTGAAAAGATCGCGATAACAAGGAGAGTGACAATTGCGGTCATTCGACTACAGAATCTTTCCACTACCTACGTTTAATCAAACATCAAACCGAGCGAAATATGACGAGAGCGTCACTTCAATTCAAAAGCATAACTCAATATACAAACCAAAACCTCAAGGATAATTTATTGCTCAATGGGTACATTTGGATCTGGCCCAAATGCTGGAGGAGGCATTCCACCGTCCGGCATAGTACCACGGGGCATACCACCACCGCCCATCTGTTGCATCATCGGACCGGCCATCATCATCATCGGCAAAATCATTGCGTCAAGCTCTTGCTGAGTCTTAACCGCTTCAAACTTAGCGATGAACTGAGAGTCGAATACTTTCATTTGCTCGATCGCTTGAGTTTGCTTTTCAGTCGTTAGACCATTGATACTCGCACGAACCTTTTGCATGTTCATGTCCCATTCTTGAACCAAGTCATTTGCAACCCATCGCCCATCGACTTGGACCCAATCACTCGGTTGTTTTTTTCCGGCGTTATCAATCGTAACGACCGCTTCGGTACTCGATTTTTCCTCGACGGTGAACTTAATGTCTTTCAAGCTCGTCATACCACCTTGCTGCGTATCGATTCCAGCTTCGGTCATGGCTTGCATGAGCTTTTCACTGGCCGGAGTAAGCTTTTTCAGATACAGGCCAAGCAGATCACCGGGATCGGTTGACTGCAACCGCTTTGGATTGATGATCTCAGTCGCAACCACCGCATCCAGCATGTTGACGCCCGCGTCATAAACTCCGGTGTATTGCGACGTGTTGAACTGGGCGAGCATTTGCGATCCCAAAATCAACTGCTTCTTTGACTTCAGTAGTTTGACAACTCGATCGCTAGAAGATTCGATGGCTGCAAAAAGCTTCGGATCAAGTTGCTTACCTGCCAGTTGCATAATCTCACTTAAGTCACCGCGATGTTTAGCAGGTAAACTATTAAACAGGACACGGTGATTTCCCGTGGCAGATTCATCAATTAAGTACTGAACTGTTTGTTGGCAAGACATTCCCTCAGGAAACGGTACTGCGATAGATGGGGTTACCGGTGCGGTGTCACTTCCCGCAGACGGAGCACCGCTGGCTCCCATTGCTTTTGCGGCTTTGCGAGCTTGAACGCGACTTGGGGAACTCAATTTGGTCATAGGGACTCGGACTTCCTGTCCATCTGCTTTTCTGAGCACAACGATGTCACCATCGACCTGAACGAATTCAGCGACGATCGAAAATTTCCCGGATGTGTCTGTCCACTTGGGACTCGGCTCCGCGTGTATAGGAGCGACACAGGAAATTACTGCTATTAGACCGACAAAACTTGACAGAACTCGAATACGATCCATGGTGAACCCCGGATTACCGTTCTATTAAAACTGAACTAGAGGGACAGAGCCCGAACAACATCACCTTACACGATAAGGATTTACAGGCAGGATTTCTATCAGTCCAACCCGGCAAATCGGAAAAAACCTAAGACTTCTCGCTGGTCGCCGAAACTTTCCCTGTGAAAGTACTTCGAATAATCAAAAAACATGCCTTTTGAGCCGCAGGCGATCAGGGAGCATTTTTAAGCATTTGACGAAGAAAGTGCGGCTAATTGCGTTAGTGTTTTTGCAGCATCTCCTCGATCGATTGCTTTCTCGCATCGTTCGACGGCGGCCAAGAGGTTCTGTTCGATTCCTGCAAGCCAAAGACCAGATGCAGCATTGCAAACGACTATATCGCGAGCCGGCCCGAGCTTACCGGCAAGAATTTCACGAATCACCTCAGCGCTTTCACTGGGCGATTCCACGCAAAGCGACTCAATGGCTATAGACGACTTGCCAAACGATCCAGGATTCCATTGAATTCTTTTTATGGAACCGTTCCGGATGTAAAGGACTTGTGTGTCGGCCGAGAGAGTGACTTCGTCCAAGCCATCTTCGCCTCGAACAACAATGGCCGCCTGAATCGGTAGTTGAAGCAATGCGGAAGCAATCTTCTCTTGTAAATCAGCACGGCCAACACCGAGCACTTGGTAGGACGCGCCGGCTGGATTGCAAAGCGGGCCTAGATAATTAAATAACGTTGGAACTCCCAAGCTACGTCGAACTTCCGAGACATGTTTCATGGCGGGATGAAGTAGTGGAGCGTAACAAAATCCGATTCCGACTTCATCGATGCAACGCTCTACAATTTCGCGAGAAGCGTCAATTTTTATGCCCAGCTCGGCAAGTACATCGGCCGAACCGGTAGCACTGGTGATCTTTCGATTGCCATGCTTCGCGACGGCCGCTCCGGCTGCGGCAGCAACCATTGCAGCCGCGGTCGAGATGTTAAAAGTTTTTGCCCCATCACCGCCGGTCCCACAAGTGTCTAAAAGATTCGTTCGGGCTGTTTTTATAGGTGTCATCGCTCTTCGCATTGCAAGAGCAGCGCCGACGAGCTCCGAAACAGACTCTCCTTTGGCTCGCAATGCCAAAAGCAATCTCGCAGTGAGCGCCGCATCGGCTCGAGCGGCGAGCATTTCAGTAATGGCCCCCTCCATCTCGATCGCGGTGAGATCTTTCCCCGATTCTGCTTGACCAATCCACTCCAAAAACACAGCGATACCTCATGAAAACGAATCGATATTGATTTCCCATCGCGACGAGCAAGCGAAAACCGTCTAGACTAGACTCTCGAATAAGCAAAACGGATTATCGCATAATTTGCAAGGGACACGAAGGAGGCGATAGATTGTGCGTACTTTTTGAGACTCAGCCGCGGCATCTCCTGCCAGCCGACCTCTACCAACCTAAATGTCCCATACGACTTCCCCGAAAAGACTTCCTGAATGGCTCGTAAACTCATAATTGATTGTGACCCCGGTATTGACGACGCGGTTGCGTTAGCGATCGCGTTATTCGATCCACGATTAGAAGTCGTGGCCGCAACGGCTTGTTCTGGAACCGTGGACGCAGTTCGAAGCACCCGAAATCTGCAAGCAATTGTTGAGCAGCTTGATCCGCCTCGGCATCCACGACTCGGAGAAGCAACCGATCCCGAGGACGCACCGGTAAGCGATGGTCGCGACCTTCATGGTGATGATGGCTTAGGCAACATTGGCCTCTCGCCAGTCGGCCGGCAGCACATCATGCCCAGTGACAAACTTATCGCAGACCGGCTGAAGGCGGAGCCTGGGAAAATCTCGATACTCTGTTTGGGGCCGATGACTGGCATTGCGAAGGCTTTTACAAGGGACCCAAGCTTGGTCAGCATGGTCGATCGGTTGATCATCGTGGGAGGCTCCGATGTTGGCTACGGCGATGTGACTGCGGCAGCCGAGTTCAATATGCACTTTGATCCCTCGGCCGCAGCGACCATTTTTAAATCAGCGACGACTAAGACTTTGGTACCGCTACAGATCACTCAGCAGGTCGCATTCGGTTTGGAATTTCTCGAGCAACTCCCACCGCGGTTTACTCGCGCCGGTAAGCTTCTCCATTCGATGATTCCACACCTGTTTCGCACCATGCGACAGCAACGAGCTCAAGAAATGATCTCGCTACAAGCTGCTGTTGCTTTGATGGTCTTGGTCGAACCGCACTTATTCGTCACAGAAGAAGCCACTATCGACATTGAAGAAGTCGGAGTACTGACACGTGGTGCAACAATTATCGATCATCGACCGACAGCCCGACAACGCAAGAACGTCGAAATCATCACCTCGGTCGACATCACATCCGTTCGTGAAAGCATCATCCGAGGCCTCAAGTTCGCCGGCCAACAAAGCGAGTGATCTCAGTTATGTCGCGTTGGGGTTAGTCTTTACAGCAAGTGCTCGAATG
>JANODQ010000813.1:0-3576 GCA_031412775.1 Pirellulaceae bacterium
TTATCGCTGCCGGGGCAAAGTCGGCATCTACTCCTAAAGAAGTTGCTTCACAAGTCGATCTCGTCATCACGATGCTCCCGAACTCACCGGAGGTGAAGCTAGTTGTTCTTGGACCGAACGGTGTCAGTGAAGGAGCAAAACCCGGTTGCATCCTTGCAGACATGAGCTCGATCGCTCCGTTGGCAAGTCGGGAGATAGCCGCAGAGCTAGCGTCGAAGGGGATTGAGATGCTCGACGCTCCCGTCAGCGGAGGACAGCCTAAGGCAATCGAAGGAACGTTGTCGGTGATGGTTGGAGGCAAGCAAGAGATTTTTGATCGCTGCGTGCCAGTGTTCAAAGCGATGGCTGCTTCGGTAGTGAGAGTCGGCGACATAGGAGCGGGTAACGTTACTAAGCTTGCCAATCAAGTCGTAGTCGCACTTAATATCGCGGCATTATCCGAAGCGATGGTGCTTGCAGCAAAAGCTGGAGTTGAACCGGAACTGGTTTATCAAGCAATCCGAGGTGGTCTTGCCGGTAGTACGGTGATGGATGCAAAGGCTCCACTGATGCTCGATCGTAAGTTTAACCCTGGATTTCGAATCAACCTGCACATCAAGGATCTAGCCAACGCTTTGGAGACTTCACATGAAGTTGGAGCGCCGCTCCCGTTGACTGCGTCCGTGATGGAAATCATGCAAGCCTTAAAGATCGACGATTTTGGTGACAGCGATCACGGAGCGATTGTACGATACTTCGAAAAGCAAGCGAAAGTAGAATTAAAGAGAACTTCAGTGCTTTAGGCGGTGACCTGCAACATTCCTTCAATCGAAAAAACATGCGTAAACTTCTCACGATATCAGCAATCTTTTTCATCGCCCTTGTGACGCCAACACAAGCGAATGAACTCAAGCTAGCTCGCGTGTTCTCCGACCAGATGGTACTGCAGCGTGAGCAGTCAGTACCGGTGTGGGGTTGGGCGAATCCAGGCGAAGCGATCACAGTCGATTTTGCCGGTCAATCGAAGACGGAGAAAGCGGATGTGAATGGCAAATGGTTTGTCAGGCTTGATCCAATGCAAGCGTCAATGGAAGGACGCATGCTGGTTGTTCAGTCCACCATCGAGGATCGAAAATCTACACTAACTGATGTTGTCGTCGGTGATGTATGGCTTTGCTCGGGGCAGTCTAACATGCACTTCCGGATGGCACAGGTTGAAAATGCTGAAAGAGAAATTGCCGCATCAAACGATCCTGGCCTACGATTCTTCACGGTGGATGATCAGTTCTCGCAATCTCCGAAGGCCGATGTATCGGGCCAATGGGGGACTGCCTCGCCAATGACAACGGCCTCGTGCTCGGCTGTGGCCTATTACTTTGCACAAGATCTACGAAAGAAGATAGGCGTTCCTATTGGATTAATTGTGAGTTCCATCGGTGGAACACGAATTGAAAGCTGGATGAGTCCTGAAACGCTCGCAACGATTGTCGAAGCAGGTCCAATGGTGGAAAAGTGGAGCACCGTATCGCCCGAAGAGTTCATAAGTATCGGAGCAGTTTATCGCGATTATCAACATCAGCGTGACCGTGTGCATCCTCAAGCCGTCAAGGCAGCCAAAGCGCAAGGTGCACCGGAGCCACCTGCACCCAAAATACCCAAATTGCGTTGCCATGATTGTCCAGGTGCACTGCACAACGGCATGATCGCACCGCTACAACCGTTCGCTATTCGCGGCGCGATTTGGTATCAGGGTGAGTCCAACTCTGGACAGCCTGCTGCTTACGAAAAATTGCTTCCGTCGATGGTTGCAGACTGGCGACGAATGTGGGGTGAAGAGTTACCTTTTTTGTTCGTGCAACTGGCACCTCATAGGAACACACACCCATCCTTTCGCGAAGCACAGCAGCGAATCTGGCAAACGACTCCGCACACCGCGATGGTTGTTACTACAGACGTTGGTGACGCGAGCAATATTCACCCCATACGCAAGCGACCGGTTGGAGAGCGATTGGCCTTGGCAGCATATGCACTGAGTTACAAGAACCCTGTGGAATATTCTGGGCCTATTTTCGCTAGTATGACTATCGATGCCGACCGTGCGATAATTTCGTTTACGCATCTCGGTGAGGGACTCATAGCAAAAGGTGATTCACTAAAAGGCTTCACGCTTGCTGGCGACGATGGAAAGTTCGTTCCAGCCCGTGCAGTGATTGAGGATTCGACTGTAGTCGTTAGTTCTGACGGTGTTACCAAACCTGTTGCTGTCCGATATGGATGGGCTACGGTGCCGGATGTGAACTTGTACAATCGAAATGGTCTGCCCGCATCACCATTCCGCAGCGACTTGCCACGGAAAGACTAAGCGATCCACAATGTAGTCGCCGTCAAAAAGCAGTTCGATTTTGCGTTCGATTAATCCCCCTAGGACCGCAGCGAAACTTCTCAAAACCATGAAAAAAAGCTACCCTCTCCTGTTCTTTTTGCTTTGCAGCTTATCTGTAACAGCCTTAGCCGGTTCAACAAGTACTCTGTTCGTCGAACCAACTACCGGGAATCAATTGGCGTTCGCGGCGGATGAGATTCGACGCGAGGCCATTAGCAAAGGAATCTCGATTGGTGAAGACTCGAAAGGGACTCGTATTTCAATCTCCTTCAAAAAAGACCTCAAGGATGTAGCAGAGAGCTACAGTCTTCGCGTGCGGAATGAAAACGGACAACGGACCATTGCGGTGCTCGGGGCCGATGAGTCTGGCGCGATGTATGGTGGTTTGGATATCGCCGAAGCGATTCGCCTGGGCACGCTTGACTCGCTGAAAGACTCGGACAACAAACCGCATATCGCACGTCGCGGTATCAAGTTCAACATTCCACTCGATTTGCGAACACCCAGTTACACCGACTGCTCTGACGCTGCTCAAGCGAATATTCCAGAAGTTTGGGAGCGTGACTTTTGGATCGACTATCTCGATGCGATGGCACGTAATCGTTACAACGTGCTGTCACTTTGGAGCCTCCATCCTTTCCCCTCGATGGTGAAGGTGCCGGAGTTTCCTGAAGTTGCTTTGGACGATGTGTGGCGTACGCGCGTTAAACTGGATGATCAATTCAGTATGGCGGGCAACGACATGGTTCGACCCGCGATGCTCGCCGACTATGATGTGGTAAAACGGATCAAGATCGATGAGAAAATCGAGTTCTGGCGCTGGGTCATGCAACAAGCTGCCGATCGCGGTATCACCCTTTACGTCTTCACATGGAATGTTTTCACTTTCGGAGCCGATGGCAAGCACGGCATCACCAATGACATGGGGAACGAAGCTACAAAAAAGTATTTTCGCGGAAGTGTGCGTGAAATGGTGAAAACCTATCCGCTGCTTGGTGGTATGGGCATCACGGCTGGTGAAGGGATGCCGCATGATCTGGACTCCAAGGTCAAAGAAGCCTGGCTGTGGGATACCTACGGCGAAGGTGTACGCGATGCGTTGAAGGATGATCCTAAACGCAAGTTTAACATGATACATCGCTTTCACTGGACCGCGCAGAGCGAGATCCTCGATGCCTTCAAAGACTATCCGGGGACTTTTGATTTCAGCTTCA
>JANODQ010000814.1:0-10931 GCA_031412775.1 Pirellulaceae bacterium
GACTTCAACAATCGGAGTTGCAATCGGATTGCCGTTCGGGTCCTTGCTGGGAATATGGACATTCACGTTTGCATCAACACGCAGCGAGCCCTCCTGCATATTGCAGTCGGATACGTCCAGATACTCCAAGAGCAACTTCAATTCAGTGAGGTAAGATTTTGCTTCTTCCGCCGAGCGAATATCAGGTTCGCTTACTATCTCTAGCAAGGGGGTTCCCGTTCGATTGAGGTCAATACGAGTGTCGGATTTCTTTCTGTCCCGTGTTGCCGATTCATCGTGGAGACTTTTCCCGGCGTCTTCCTCTAAGTGAGCCCGAACGAGTCGAATTTTCTTCTTCGTAGCGATTGCTTCGCTGCCTATTTCAATTTCTAAAAAGCCTTCTGCACAAATTGGCAAATCAAATTGGCTGATCTGATAGCCTTTTGGCAAGTCTGGATAAAAATAGTTCTTGCGATCCCACTTGGTAAAGTTTGCGATACGACATTGCAAAGCTAATCCGGTCCGCATGGCAAGTTGAACTGCTTGAGCGTTCAACACAGGAAGACTTCCAGGAAGTCCCAAACATACCGGGCAAACTTGAGTGTTCGGTGGTGCACCGAATTGTGTCGAGCATCGGCAAAAGAGCTTGCTAGCGGTCTTCAGTTGCACGTGGACTTCGAGCCCAACGATGGTGGTGTATGCGGGTGCGTTCATGAGAGCGATGGCCAAGTCGGCTGATATTGGGTAGTGGATTGGTAGGCATGACCGGCGTGAAGCAGAAGGTCTTCGCGAAGTGGAGCGGCTTGCAATTGCATGCCGATCGGAAGTCCACTCTTGGACAGTCCATTGGGAATCGCTAGTGCGGGGATGCCTGCAAGGTTTGCTCCGACAGTAAACAGATCGACTAAGTACATCTGCACTGGGTCGTCAGTTTTTTCACCTATTGGAAATGCCGGAGTCGGTGTTGTCGGTCCAAGGATCAGATCGACTTGCTCGAAAGCTTTATCGAAGTCTTGTCGAATCAAGCGGCGTACTTTCAATGCCTTTAAATAATATGCGTCGTAGTACCCAGCACTTAATGTATAAGTACCTAGCATGACTCGGCGTTTTACTTCTGGTCCAAATCCTTCACCGCGAGTGTTACAGTACATGTCGACCAGCGATGAAGCGGTTACCGATCCAGATTTATCGGTTACCGTTGATGATCTATAACCATAGTGTGCACCGGAGTAGCGAGATAAGTTACTGCTAGCTTCACCGGGTGCAATGATGTAGTAGGTTGCGATGGAGTACTGCGAGTTTGGAAGCTCTATATCGACGATCTTGGCTCCTTCGCTTCGGTAGACTTCGATAGCATCGAGCAGCTTCTTGCGAATCTCCTTATCGAGGCCTTCGCTTTCAATCTGCTCACGAACAATTCCGATTTTCAAACCAGCGATGGAGGTCCCAAATTTAGCCGCCAGTCCGGTGACTGGCTGAGGTATGCTGGTCGAGTCACGGGGATCGTGACCGCCAATCACTTCTAATAACGATGCCAGATCTTCAACCGAATGAGCCATCGGTCCGATTTGGTCCAGTGAGCTTGCGAAAGCTAGCAAGCCATATCGACTGACACGGCCATAAGTCGGCTTGAGTCCGCAGATACCGCAGAACGCCGCAGGTTGCCGGATCGAACCACCGGTGTCGGTCCCGAGCGAAATGGGCGCTTGAGCAGCAGCAATACATGCAGCCGAACCACCACTGCTACCACCGGGGGTTCGCGTCAGATCCCACGGATTTTTCGTAAGCTGATAACCGCTGTTCTCGGTCGATCCGCCCATCGCAAATTCGTCCAAGTTCGTCTTGCCCAAAATGACTAGCCCGGCAGACTCAAGTTTTTCAACGACGGTTGCTTTATAGGGCGACACGTATCCCTTCAAAATTTTCGATGCGGCCGTTGTCGGTTCATCGGTCGTGCAAAGTACGTCCTTGATCGCCACGGGAACACCGGCCAGTGGCGAATCGATTTGACCTTTTGCGATCTTTTGATCGACTTGTCTCGCTTGATCGATGGCTCGATCGCCTGCGACACTCAGAAAAGCACCGACGAGCGAATCGGTGACAGAGATTCGGTCCAGGAAAGCTCGTGCAGCTTGCTCGCTAGTGACCTGTCGCGAGTGAATAAGCTGGGCGATTTGCGTTGCTGTTAAATGGATTAAGTTCATAGACGAAGGATAAGCCAGCAGGCCAAAACTGTGAACTGGACTGGAACGGATTTAACAGGGTAAACACTTACTTTTCCATTTGAAACAGATTGATTTGGCGGAGAACATCCGTACTTTATGTATCGCTGTGTGTGGCCGTGAAATACAATAAGCAAAGGAGAGCGTGACAAACTTTGCCCCAACGACTTCGCCAATCCTCCATCGTGAATAGAGCAGAAATGCAGCCTCAACCTACTATCCGTTCTATTTTTCACCCGTCGGATTTTTCTGACGCCAGCGAAGTCGCCTTTGCCCATTCTCTCAAGCTCACGTTAGCAAGCCGCGCTCTGCTCCAAATGATGCATGTTGAAACGGGTGCCGATAGCGAAGACGAGGACTTTCCTCGAGTCCGAAAAACTCTCGAGCGATGGAAGCTTTTGCCGCCAGGTAGCTCTCATCGTGATGTCGGGCAGCTTGGAATTGAAATTCACAAAGTGATTGCTTCAAGCAATGACCCCGTGAAAGCCTGCCTTAATTTCCTTGAAATCAACGATGCTGACTTGATTGTTCTTTCGGTTCAACAACGCGACGGAATGATGCGCTGGCTCGGTAATGTGGTTGGAGAGAAAATATCGCAGGGTTCCGGACAGATGACGCTGTTTATTCCTAACGGATTGGATGGATTCGTGTCGGTAGCTGACGGATCAGTGCGACTTAAAAATATACTGATACCAATGGTCAACAAACCACGCCCGGAAGCTGCGGTTGAAACTACAATCCGATTGATTCACAGCCTTGCTCTTCCGCCCGGAACGGTGACGCTACTGCACGTTGGCTCCTTCGAATCGACGCCCGCGGTGGACCTGCCTGAATCGACCGGCTGGGCCTGGAACCAACTTACTCAACCAGGTGACAAATCGGAAACCATCGTTCAAATTGCCCGGGATCTCGATGCAGACTTGATTGTGATGACGACCGATGGTCCGGACAGATTCCTGGACGGTCTCCGAGGAACGACTTCGCAACGCGTGCTTCGAAAGGCACATTGCCCGGTCGCAGTCATTCCAGTGGAGCGAATTGACGAATCCGAAGACACCGACGAAGCCTGAGAATAGGCTGATTCTAGGTCCGTTTTGTGAAAACGTCCCTTGCTGTCGGGAGCGAACCGGCTATTATTTAGTGAGACAAAGTCTCATCAAGTCGAAACCGACCCCCGCCTGGTAAGAGTTGATTTCTTATGAAACTTCCGCTTTCCGAACCGAAAATTTCTTCTTCGCGAGACTGTAATCAGTGCCAGTCGTGGCCACTGCCTACTTCGCATGCTGTCTGCCATGCCAATGTCATATCGACAATCGAGGGTAGCGATGAGACACAGCGACTAGTACTCTGTCGAGTCTCATGCGATGTTGAAGGTCAATGCGTTGAGCTGCAGCGACAATCGTGGAGCGATTCCGTCGGTTGGTTCACTCAGAGCCGCGTTCGGATCGCGAAAGACGAAATCAACTTTTTGAGATCCGCACTCGGCAGCGTATCGCCGATGAATGTTTCGACGATGAAGAATCGAATAGCCGTTAGTGATATCGAGTGCGAATCAATTCTTAGATTTCCAGTACAACACTCAGCTTAGCACTTGCTCGTAGCAGACGTCGTAAGACATCTGACGTCTGCTACTTTCTAGCGCAATAACAACCCGGTCTGAATTCTCACGAATCCAGCTACCAAAATTCAGCTTTAGCTAGCTTGTGCTGCTCGGCTGGTTGTTTGGATTGTTCGGTACTCGCGAATAATCTTTGTGAGATCATCAACGCCTTCTTGCTCCTCGAGCAAGATGCCTTCCAAGAAGATCACCAGAGGTCGATCATCGGAGCATGCCTCAAGAACCTTCGTGTAAAGCTCGACTGCCTTCGATTCGAACTCAAGGCCGTACTCGAGGAGTTGCTGAACGTCGCTGGACTGCTTTACAGGATTTCGTTCTGCGACGGGTACACCACCGAGGGCAACAATCTTGTCACCGATGAGCTTAGCGTGGCCGAACGACTCCTCTGCGCTCTTGAAGAATTTAGAAGCGTAAACTTCACGCCATATTCCTTGGACAACGAAACCCGCTTGCGAGTACTGAGCAACTCCAGTCCATTCGTGGCGGAGAACGTCATTTAAAAGATCGATAACTTTCGGGAGATTCATATTTATTTCCTTAAGAGATGTGTTGAATTGATACTATTGGTTAACGCGGCCACTTCACCGGTGAAATTTTACATTGACTTTCAGTCTTTAGGCTTGGCCAAGATAAATCCCGAAAATGACCAGCCGTCCGCAACCGAGTGAGCTCGAGCTCCACCAGGCATCAAAAATTCCTGGATTGTCTCAAAGGTAGGCAGCTTATCACCTTTGACTTTTTGGTCCGTCTGCTTGACTTCATCTTTTGGTCGGAGCAGGCGGTCAAGAATGGTTGCGATCATGCTTTTCGATTGGGGAAGTTTATCCTGGCGAAAGAGTTCGTACTGCATCTTGAATGCCTTGTCAGTTCGACTTACCTGCCAAACGCACGGGTTATTGCCCTTATTGAGCTTTCCAATTGCATCGATGACTCGCTTCACATCTTTTTCGGATGCAAATTCGCTCTGCTTTTGAAGAAGATTTCGATCGATTGCTTCTTTGATCATCTCGGCGTGCGAAGCGAACATTAAAAAGCCGTCTGCCGGATTCTGGGTTGAGTGGTGATAGATAGTGATTGCCCAGTTGCTGAGAAGGGGCTTTTCTTCTTCAACTTGGGATGGCGGTTTTACTGTCTTGTTGCCGAATCCGAAGTCATCCGATTCAAAAGCGGCATCGTCTTCATTTTCAGAGCGACTGACTTTCCAAATCCGAATGTTCTTAAAGTCTTCTGGCTTAGCATCAGGTTCGTTAGTCATCGCTCGTTCGAGAACCGACGCCAAGCGACCACTTGGGTCGTTTACTCGTATCGCAATCAGCGACCTACGCGACTCGGTGGTAATCGGATCGACGGTATCGCCAACGCTGTAGATTTCTGGCGTAAGGAACGGGAGTACTTGTGTTTTGATGTCGATTTGTGGGCCGACGGGATCATTTTTGATTCCATCGATGACTGATTCGAAAACTCCCTTT
This sequence comes from Pirellulaceae bacterium, assembly GCA_031412775.1. Taxonomy (GTDB): domain Bacteria; phylum Planctomycetota; class Planctomycetia; order Pirellulales; family Pirellulaceae; genus JAIYDQ01. The sequence continues at coordinate 5,289 of JANODQ010000814.1, forward strand.
TGACCCGCCATTTCATCAACGATTGTGTCCACTTTCCAAAACGCATCTTTTGCGTTCCAAGCCATCGACAGGAAGGTCGACGCGTCAGATCCAATCCAGGTGGGAATGGTTTCGCCAGCGACATTCGGAAAGTCCAAGACCTGAACGGGTCTTGGTAGCGGCGGATCCGTGAGAATAAATGAGTCGTGGAACACGTCGAATTCATTGGAGCCAAAATGCACGCGACCTCGAGCCGCCGTCACCTTCGCAAACCCTTGGTTTTCCAAAACTTTTAAAGCGTCTGTCTGTGCAGCAATCGGCTTGCCGCCAATCGCACGAAGGATTTTCGCGAGACCTGTTGGCTGCACAAAATACTCAACGTCGCTTTCATTTTCGACATGTTGATTTTCCGATAGCCTTGCCGTGCTGGTGATGAACAGCGGAAGCTTCGATAGACTAGCATCCACCTTGCCCTGGCTTGCGTTGATCATACCTTGCATGGTTGCCAACTCATCTGCCGCGAACAGTTGATCGCCGACTAAAGCATAGAGCGATTCACGAACGACGATTTCTCCTGCACCACGCGGTAACGTGTACTGAGTAATTTTTACCCCTTGATACTCCAGATCTTGGCTTGTTGCTTTTCGATCCTTGAGTTCTTTGTCGATTCGTTCAAGCAGTTTTTGGGTACCGGAAACATTCCCAGCTACGTCGAGTATTAATGCCACTGTGTAGGGTTTTTGAGCATCTTGTGGCTTTGCAATCCAAGCAATCGCAGCCTGACCGCTAGCGATGTTGTAAATATCTTCCGCATGGAAATTGAGCTGCCATCCAGCGTTTGAGAATCGCTTTTCGATTTCAACTCGCTGTTCTTCCCAAAATTCTTTTAGCCTTGAGTCGTTCCCAAGCAGCCCAAACTGAGTCCCGTTCCAACGTTCTACAAACAAAGGCAGATTGACGATTCGCAGGTATCCCTGGGTAGTCTGTGGAAGTAGATCGGGTGCCGAAACAAGCTGCTTTGCTACGGCGGCAGGTTTGGCTACGTCCGGCGTCGCTGGTTCCTGGGCTCTTAAAAATCCCGATAAAACACAGACTGCAGACAGCGCAACAAAAATATGGAACATCGTTTTGCAGTTCGCCTGGGTATGCGGATGCACGATTTTCACTGTCTCAGTTGTCGTTGATAACACTTCAATTCCTTATCCAATTGATATCCTACGGGGCGATTTCGGGTTATTTGATTGCTTCAATGCATCATCAGCCTGTTCTTGGGCAAATCACCGAAGATGCGTATCTTAATATCTTTAAGCCATTTGCGGAAACCCGGTTTTAACCTAAATCAAACTGCCCCAGTCGCTTGGGTACGCAATTATTGGTATGAAACACCGCTCAACGTTTGCTTCCAAGCCTCAAAATATCCCTAATACATGACCGACTCCACTTCTCAATCGCCAAACGCCTCCAATTTCCAATCAGACGCAGTCTATGAAAATCCCTTGATTTCTCGCTATGCATCGCGTGAAATGGCGGTGCTTTGGAGCCATCCGCGTCGAATCCAGCTCTGGCGTGAACTCTGGATCATTCTAGCGGAAACCGAACGTGAACTCGGTTTACCGATCACTGAAAAACAGATCGAGGAACTTCGAAAATATCGCAGAACGCTGAATTTAGAGGTTGCCGATAGCTATGAACGAGAACTTCGGCATGACGTGATGGCCCAAGTTCACGCTTATGGAGATCAATGCCCGGACGCTCGCGGCATCATCCATCTGGGTGCAACGAGTTGCTACGTGACGGACAATTCCGATTTGATGTTGATCCGGGAAGGTCTGCATCTGGTAAAGCAGCGGGTCATCGCTTGCCTTCGAGCCCTAGCCTTTTTTGCAGAAAGTCACGCCGCCCTACCCTGCCTCGCATTCACTCATCTTCAACCCGCACAACCGACGACCGTTGGCAAGCGATGCACACTTTGGGCTTATGATCTCGTTTTGGATTTAGCCGAGATCGACCATCGACTGGAATCCCTTCTCGCGCGAAGTGCAAAGGGAACCACCGGAACTCAAGCCAGCTTCTTACAACTCTTCGACGGTGACCACGCAAAAGTGAGACTCCTCGAACAACGCATCGCCGAGCGAATCGGTTTTCATTCAAGCTACGCTGTCACCGGTCAAACGTACTCGCGAAAAGTCGATTCGCAATTGTTGGACTGCCTGTCTGGAATCGCCACAACACTCCACAAGATTGGAACGGATATTCGGCTACTCGCCTCGCGGAAAGAACTAGAAGAACCTTTTGAGAAACAACAGATCGGTTCTTCTGCGATGGCATACAAACGGAATCCAATGCGATGCGAACGCATTTGCAGCCTCACGCGTTTTGTGATGAGTCTTCAGAGCAGTCCCGCGATGACCGCCGCAACGCAGTGGTTCGAACGCACATTGGACGACAGTGCTAATCGCAGGTTGGTAATCCCTCAAGCTTTCCTTGCGATCGATGCGTCTCTTGTGTTGCTCGAAAACGTCGCCAAAGGAATGGTCGTCTATCCCAAGACGATTACCAAGAACCTGATGGACGAGCTTCCGTTTATGGCAACCGAATCGATCATGATGGCAGGAGTCGCTGCGGGAGGCGATCGACAAGACTTACACGAACGTATCCGCGTTCACTCGCAAGCCGCTGCACTCCAAGTCAAACAAGAAGCAAAACCCAACGACTTGTTTGAACGTCTGAGACAAGATCCGGCCTTCGCGAAAGTTCCAATGGAAAGCGTGACAGACCCTTCAGCCTACGTTGGCCGAGCTCCTGAGCAGGTTATTGAGTTCCTTTCCGAAGTCCTTCAACCCATCTTCGATAAGAACCCAAAATCAGCCACGCACATGACAACCGAAGTCAAAGTCTAAAACGCAAGTTTTGCCCACTGCCAACTGCCAACTTTCCAATGATTCCTCAATTCGTCTATTTCGATCTTGGCAATGTTCTTTGTTTCTTTGATCATCAAAAATCGGTCCAGAACATGGTCGCGCTCACCGGTGCGGACGCAAAGACGATTCGCGAGATTGTTTACGTAGCTGATTTGGAGCATCGTTATGAAACTGGTTTGGTAACCGGACAAGAGTTCGTAAACGAGATCGCCAACAAGCTTGGGCTTTCGAGTTTAGAGTATGAGAAGATGCTGTATGCCGCTTCCGACATGTTTCAACCCAATCATGACATCTTGCCAGTGCTCGACAAGATTTGTGAGATGAAGATCCCGATGGGCATCCTTTCGAACACTTGTGATGCTCATTGGGATTGGATCATCCGTCAAAACTATCCACAGCTAAACTATCCCTTCCAGCCGATTGTTCTCAGCTACGAGGAAAAGGTGATGAAGCCTAATCCTGAGATCTACAGACTATCGACCGAAAAAGCAAAATTTGCTCCCAGCGATATATTCTTTACCGATGATCGAACGGATAATATTGAGGCAGCCAAAGCGTTCGGCTGGAACACGCATCTGTTTACCGACGCAGCGTCACTGCTCCAAGCGATAGAAAAATGGAACTAAAGCTGTGTCTAACTTGAGTTTTTGGGTAGCTGGATTCGTAAGTATTCAGACGTCGACGAAGGCAAACGGGTCCTATGCGAAAAACAACACTGAGTGACGCACGACAGCAAAAGCTCATCTCCGGTCTCGCTCGCCGTATTACAAGACTCAGCGGGCTAACCCAATCAACGATCGCAACCTTCGAGAAACATCGCTGTGAAATCCGCGAACGTTTTCAACAAAACTCCATTACTTTCGAAGCCGAACAACGACGCAAGATCCAGCAAGCTACCACAAATTGGGATGTTGCTCGCGAGCAATCCTTCGCTGCATCCGATCGCCAAACGTGGAGCTCGATTCAAAAGGAGGAACGCATATCGAAGGAACTGGGCGAGCGATTTAAGCTTCGAACTTCGCAAGAAAAGAAAGCTTACGAAGAATCACAAACGACTCTCACGCGTCAATATGAAGTAAGAAAACCCAAGCCGGCACAATCACTTGAAAAGCTAGTGCTTGCTCTCGGAAGCAAGCAACGCGAGGCGAATGAAGTCTTGGATGACTATCGAACGCTCGTCCTTAGTCGCAATTTATCCATTCCAACTTTTTCCGATTCGGACCTCGCGACCGAACTAACCAAGTCTCCTACGACAACTGCTGGATGGGAATCGATCCAAGCGCTCACGACCCGAATTAAGGATTTGGATGAGCGCGTTCGAAAGACATCGATCGTTCGCTTCTCAGGTTCGATCGCACCGTGGCTTATCGGAATTGTCCCCGCGATGTTGATCGGTTGGTTCATCTTCAAAAATCAGCCCGAGCCTTTTTGGTTAGGGCCGTCGGTGGGACTGGTGCTCGCAATACTGCTCCCTCTTGTCACGATCTTCGCAATGATGTCGCGAATGAAACACACCATGCTGGGGCCTTATCGTGAAATGATGCAGAACTTTTGGTCGATTCAAAAGAAAAGTGACGAGGTCCGTAGCCTTGCAGAAAAAAACTGCAAGGCAGAACAGGCTCGACTGCTTTCGGAATACGTTTCCAAACAAAAACAACTCGCGAGCGACTATCAATCGCTTTGTCAAAAGCTGGAACAGACCTATGCAACCGATCGTTCAGCGCTAGCTACAGAACAGGCATCTCTTCGAACTGCCGCAGCAACTGCACTTGATGAAAAGCTGACCGATGTTGATCGAGTGCAAACCCCACTCTTTGGACGGCTTCAAGATACCGTTTACATATCAACTCAGCAACGAGAAGCGGAATTTCAGTCCTTGTTGCAAGAGTCGCTCCAAGAGCAGATACGACAGATCGATCGCTTGAGCCTCCGTGCACGTCAAGGAACCATCGCGGCTCATCAACGAATCGATCAAGATCGAGCTACGTTTGCGACCGCTTTTCCCAAATGGGACGATCCAATCTGGCTTGCCGGTGCATGGAATCGCGACGCGAATACCACTTCCTTTCCGATCGGCCAAATGCATGTCACGTTGCATGGCGAGATGCATGACGATAATGGTTGTCAAAGCTCTGAACAATTTGATTCAGCCACCGTTCTAGATGATGCGCACCATGTACTTGGGCAAAGAGCGACATCTGGCGAAGCAAAACACGATGCTTCGGTTCATCTATCAATACCCGTTTGTTACGATGTGATGCGACATGGTACGTTTTCAGTCATTGCCAATCGCGATCATCGCGAACCAGCGTCATTGGTTATACAGCAACTTCTTGCACGAGGAGTTACTAGTCTTCCGATGGGATCGTTGCACATGACGATTATCGATCCAGAAGGACTTGGACGCGACTTCGGTTGGCTGATGCCGCTCGCCGATGCGGATCCTAGATTGGTAACCCATCGCGTTTGGACGCAAAGCTCTCAGATCGCGCAGCAGCTTTCGCTACTCGCTTATCAGAATGAGGAGATCATCCAACAGCGCCTTCGAGACCGCTATGTAGATCTCATCGATTACAACGCCGACGCTGGTCCGATGGCAGAACCATTTCGCTGGATCGTTTGGGTAAACTTTCCGTTCGGACTGGACGAGCAATCGTGGAAGTCGCTCTGCACGCTCTTTGTTTCAGGACCACGCAGCGGAATCGGCGTGCTCCTTACACTAGACCCAACACAAGTTTGGCCA
>JANODQ010000815.1:0-2961 GCA_031412775.1 Pirellulaceae bacterium
GGGCTTCAGCAACCAACCACCGGTTCGGTTACGATCGCTGGGAAGCCGATCAACGATTGCCGAGACAAACTCTCATTCGTGTTTCAGGAAGCAGCACTTCTTCCCTGGCGGAGTGTGATCGAAAATGTCCAACTCCCGTGGGAGCTCCAAGGAGTCGGCAGACGCCAGGAGGCTAAGACTCGCGCAGCAGAGCTTTTGCGAACTGTTGGACTTCAAGACGCCGACCATCACAAGTTGCCGGCTCAACTCTCCGGCGGCATGAAGATGAGAGCCTCATTAGCGAGGTCACTTGTTCTGGACCCGTCGGTGCTTTTGCTGGACGAACCTTTTGCCGCCTTGGATGACATGCTGCGTTGGCGATTGAACGCATTAGTGCTGGACCTTTGGAAGGCTCGCCAACGCACAATTCTTTTTGTGACGCACAACATCGCCGAAGCCGTTTTCCTATCGAATCGAATTGCAATCATGCATGCCGGAAAAATTGCCGAATGGATCGATGTCCAGATAGCGGGAAATCGTGACGAATCGCTTCGAAGCTCCGTCGAGTTTGCTGCCATGTACGGAAGAGTTTCCGCAAGACTTAGCGCTATTTCGCACTAATGTTTTGTTTCTAAAGTCGCCTTCCGCTCCTTGAAAGACGCGATAACACGGATCTTTTGCGGACCGAAAGGCGACAATAATTGAGTCGGTTTGTCAGTTCGTTTGTCCGTCCGGTTAATCGTTCGGGGCGATGATCTCAAATTACATCTGGCGTTTTTCAGCCAGACGCTCGCCTTCGCTAACGTTTTGCATAACATAAGCAGGTGAACTCGAGTGGACATTTCGGCGTAGACTGACCATAATCTAGACGGTGCGGGTTGGTCGGTTCTCCTCCTCCGTTTGGACTAATTATGAAAACACTCCAGAGTCAACGCAGATTTGCGGTACTCTGGATCTTCGTTTTCGTAGTCTTTCAAGCTTTGGGGCGTCCGCTCCACATTTGGTCTGGGTGCTCGCAAGTTTGCGGGACTGGTTCCAACTGCTGCGTTTTGGATGCGTCGCATTTAGAAACGCGGTCGTCTGGCGACAATTCGGTTGCTGCTCAGAAGAAGGCGTGTAGCCATTGCCATTCACACAAGCATGCCGGGCAACATGACAGTGATTCGGTAGACGCTGACCTTGATTGTCAATCTGGCGATGAACGATTCGTTGACGATCTTCAGTGGTCATCGGAGCATTGTCATGAATGTAGTGTCTGCCAATGGTTTTCTACTCCTTCGCTATCGGCACCAGAGTTTACTCTCCGAGACGCCGGTAACGTTGTCTTCCCGATAGATTTGGATCGCCCGATTCAAATGGCGGCGAGCGTATCGACCGACCAATCTCCTCGAGGCCCACCTCAGTAAGCATGTTTCGTTGTTCGTGAAGCGATCAATGATTTTTCTTTGATCGCTTTTATCGCTCCGTTACAAATGGTCACGCTGCTTCAGTCTCGCGTGATCGGCTTATAAGTTTGGGCCTTCTCATGTCGATGGAAATTAGTGGACCGGTGCGTGATCTTTCTTTCGGAAGTTCCCGCGATGTCATGAACTATGATTTTTGCCCTTGGGCTAATCGTTACGTTTATTGGCTGAAAAAACCGATTGGTTGGTTGTTTACCGCAGCAGCAATCGCTGCGACGCTTGGCATTTATGTAGCTCCTCAAGCCATGGCGGTTTCGGCTTCCGTCTTGGCGTTGATTGCCCTTGGAACGCTTTGGCCAGCCGTTGCGATGAGAGGGATTCGCGGACAACTGACTTGGCAACGACAACGAAGTGTCGAAGGCGAATTGATTGAGACAAACTTAGAGGTCATGAATCGATGGCCATGGCCGGTTTGGGGGCTGAGCATCGAATCAGATTCCGAAGTTGTTAACGATGGTTCAAAGAACTCGAGGTCGGTTTCGCTGGCATGTTTGCGTCCCCTTTCGACAACTCAGTTTCGATGGGACTCTCGTCCGACAGCACGGGGGCTGTATCCAGAGAAAGCCTCGTTCCTCACGACGGCATTTCCGTTTGGAATCTGGACCGCTCGCGCTGAACTGAAAATTACTCGTTCGCTTTTGGTTTGGCCAGAATCGATCGACTTGCATGACATGCCGAACATTTCGGGCGACCATCGCTCGGTTGTGGGTGCTTGGATCGACAAAGCGGGACACGAAGGTGACGTGATCGGTGTCCGTCCTTTCCGCGACGGCGACTCATTAAGGAACGTACACTGGGCTCAGTCCGCCAAGAGCGAAAGCCTCATTGTTTGCGAACGACAATCTGTTTCGCGTCGAACAGTCGTGCTGAAGATTGACGCTTCGTCATTTACAGAGTCATCGATCAACGAATGGATTGTTCGAATCGGGGGTTCGATCGCGCGTACTTTCTTGACACATCACTGGAGCGTTCGTATCGAAGTCGACGGTGCAGTTGTGCGATCAGAACCTGGTGATAAGGGGCTTCGAGATTTGATGGATCTTTTAGCAACCTTTGACCGCGAGACTCCTAGCCTTCCAGGTGGCGAAGTCATCAAAGCAGACTCACGAAACAGAAAATCTACTGCCAAGGATTTGCTGCAGATTGTTGTCGCGACAAGCGATCGCGTAACACACATCAACAATGCGTCAGAAAACATCGGCTGGGTTTTAGTAGATGGTCTAATCGACGCGTACTCGACTGCCACGACCGAGGTCAACCCATGGATGCATATTGACCTCTCGCACGAAGTATGGCCTCAAGTGCAATCGCAGTGGGATCGTGTTTGTCATGCGAATGCTTCGATGGTGGCTGTGTGATGAAACCTCGGTCGCATTCCATTTCGCTCCAGAAAAGCTCGCAACGCCGTGTTCGCACGAAATGGCCGGTTGTCGATGGTCGCGAGATGTGGACGCTTCTTGCAACGCTTCCGGCGTATCTTGCTGTCTGGATTGTCCGAGCTGAAATTGCTTGGTATCCG
>JANODQ010000816.1:0-2972 GCA_031412775.1 Pirellulaceae bacterium
CAAGTCAAACTTATGGTTCTCTTTCGCGAAATCAAAGAAGCTTTTCCACCCGTCAGGCAAGTAACTTACGATGACAAACACCGCGGCGATACTCCCCGCAAGGTAGATAATTAGTTGCACGCAATCGTTCCAGACAACGGATCGCATTCCACCGAAGTAAGTGTAAAGCATAGTAATGACACCAATCGTTACCGCACTCCACAACATGGGCCATCCGGCTAACTCATTTAACACCATCGCGGCAAGAAAAAGTCGAAGACCATCCCCGAGATTGCGAGTGACAAGAAACAAAACCGATGCGATTCGTTTTGTATGGATACCAAAGCGGACTCCGAGAATCTCATAAGCACTCATCAGCCTCCCCTCGAAATAGCCCGGCAAGAGAAAATACACAACCAAAATCCTGCCCAGAATGAACCCAAGGGCCAGTTGAAGAAATTTTAAGCCTGTGTCGCCAAATCCATGTCCGGGAACGCTCAGTACTGTCGCTGTGCTTGTTTCGGTCGCGACAATCGATCCCAGAATCGCCCACCACGGCAAATTGCGGTCACCTAACAGGTACGATTCAATTGAATTGTTCTTCCCGCGAAATCGAAGTCCAATTACGATCGACAAGCTTACTGCTATAAACAATACGAATAGATCAATGATCCCAAGCGGAACAATCATCCGATTCCTCTAGATCAGTTATGATCAGTAAAAAACTTACTAGCAGGTAGTAAAAACAAATGTATCCAAGTCTCTCCAAAGACTTGAACACTCAGGAATACCACGATTTTGAACTCAATAATCCAACAAGTATAGTTCCGAACAGCCAAAACGATATGCATCATCTTGTTACCGAGCAACCAAACGCAACGTCCGCTGAAATCGATACGCTTTCGACAATACAGATTGTTGAATTGATGAACAAAGAAGACCAAAAAGTCGCTGCGGCTGTCGCTATGGAATCCATAGCGATCGCGACCGCTGTCGATGTAATATCCGCTCGCGTTGCGACCGGTGGCAGGCTGATTTATTTGGGAGCGGGAACTTCCGGCCGTTTGGGAGTATTAGATGCTTCCGAATGCCCTCCAACTTTTAATACGCCGCCGTCGATGGTTATCGGAATTATTGCGGGGGGTACCAAAGCATTGACCAAAGCAATCGAAGGGGCCGAAGATGACTCGGCTGCCGCCGTTTCCGACTTGCAATCGCACGGATTTTGCAGCCGCGATGTCTTAGTCGGAATCGCAACCAGTGGACGAACACCTTATGTAATAAGTGGGCTTCGCTATGCTCGAGAAATCGGTGCCTTCGCGATTGGGCTAAGTTGCAATCCTAACTCAGAACTCAACCTGTGTTCCGATGTGGTTATCGCTCCCGTAGTCGGACCGGAAGTGATTAGTGGTTCTACGCGACTCAAAGCCGGAACGGCAACGAAGATGGTGCTCAATATTCTTACCACCGCAACCATGGTCCGGCTTGGCAAGACTTTCGGAAACTGGATGGTCGACTTGCGTGCGACAAATATCAAATTGAAGGCCCGTAGTGTTCGTATCGTGTCGGCCATTACGGGCCTGAGCGAAGAACAAGCGACAGAGCAACTCAATCGATGCAATGGCGAAGTCAAGACTGCAATCATAGCGACTGAGCGAGCAATTGAACCTTCCGACGCTCGCCAACTCCTCACTCGCACAGCCGGAAGATTGCGTGATGCACTCAAACTATCCGCTGTTGATGACGACAGACAAACGAACTAAATAGCATGACGAACCATCAACAACCTGTTCGTGTTCTCGCAGTGGATGGCGGTGGCTCCAAGACAATCGCCTGGATTGCAAACGTCGTTTCGTCGAACCAGAATGAACCATTGCAGATCGATGTTTTGGGACGTGGAGTCGCCGGGCCAAGCAATCCTCGATCAGTTGGCTTTGAGGCTGCTTTAAATAATATTTACGTCGCCGTTAACCAAGCGACCCAGCAGTCGTTGGTTACTTCTCAATCTACCTCCAATCCAATTTCTGTCGCGTGTCTCAGTCTGGCCGGCGTTGGCCGAATAGAAGAGCAAGTTCAAGTGAAATCGTGGGCTGACAAGCGAGAACTGGCAAACCATACAATCGTAGTCAACGATGTGGAGCCGTTGCGTTTAGCCGCAATCTACGAAAGTCGACAAAGCGATAAGCTACCCAATGATCATTCCAATTGGGAGCAATGTGTTACGCTGGTTGTCGGTACTGGAACAATCGCATGTGGCCGAAATGGAGCAGGTAAGTCCACTCGTGCGGGAGGATGGGGCTACTTGCTAGGTGATCATGGGAGTGGATTTGCAATGGGTTTGGCTGGGCTTCAATCTACTTGCGAAGCCTATGATCGAAGTGAATCGTTGACACCCTTTCAGGGCGCATTGCTGGATTATCTATGTTTAATCGATCCAACTGATCTTGTTGGCTTTTTGTATAAAAATCCAATACCGCGAGCAGAAATCGCCGAGCTGAGCGAGATCGTGTTGGCTCACGCAGACAGCGATCATCTTGCGCGCAAGATTCGTTGTCAATCAATCGAAGCGATGGCAAGCCTCATTTGCACAACCTTGAATAGACTTGGTCTGTCACATCAGTCCTATTCACTGGCTTTGAGTGGTGGAGTTGTTACCAATCACTCGGTTGTGGTAGACAAACTATTATCAACCCTTCAGCAGCAGAATCAGGCCCCGCGAATCTGGCATCTCATTCAACAACCTATTCACGGATCGCTATTAATGGCCGCCCAGCAAGTAGAATCGCTTGTTGAGTAGAAGACGGTTTGCGTCGACCAGTACAAGAGCCCTTAAAAGAATGAACCCCATCAATCCACCTCGAATCTTCGGTCCATCACTTGGTTCTGCACGTTTTAAATCGCAGCTTGATGATTTTGTGGTCGAGGAAATTCTCGGATTCGAACCGACCGGAGAGGGGGAACATTGCTTGGTGTGGGTCGAAAAGATCGATCGC
>JANODQ010000817.1:0-6627 GCA_031412775.1 Pirellulaceae bacterium
TATAGATTTGAAGAATGAACCGAATCCGAGATGCATTGCAGCAGCGTTCATCGATCGATCGGCAACGATGAACAACGGAACGTCAAGATCCGGAAGTTTGAGCCTTGTCAGTGTCTCCTTGTAAAGCGATTGAAGCAGATACTTGTCATATTGCCCGAATCGCGTCTGCTCCTTTAGATCTTGAACTCGCTTTCGTTTTGCGACTGAGAACATCAAAATGTCTCTTGCAAACGGGCCGGCTGCAACGGCGATTGCAATCAAGCCGAGCAATGGCTCTTTCAAGGCACGGTCCCAATCGATCAACGCGCTAAAAATTGCGATCGCAAGGATTAGAACAAAAATCAGCGGCCACGCATTTTGATTGGCTCGCTGCAAGCGATTAATCAAGTCTTGACGTCGTGGAACAGAATTCGTGTTACTCATGAAGCACTAAGAAAAGCGAGTGAATCGCAAAGCAGTTAGAAAGGCGAATTTAAGAAATAGCCCAAGAGATTCATCGATGGTTTTGCGCGAGTTTGATAGTACAGGGTACCCGGACCCGTGTATCGGTTTACAAGCCCCTCGCCTGACATCAACGAATCTTTCATACTCTCAGTTGCTTTTACCAATTTGTACTCAATGGTATCCGAGAACGCGATCGCGTAACGGTTGTCGAGGAAAAACTTTTCGCCTTCTATCAAATCGCGTTGGATGATTGCCCCGTAGGATTGGCAGAAGACCATTCCCTCGCCGCTGACATGTAACAGGAACAGTCCTTTCTTCGACATAATGCCCTTCATGCCGCCATACTTCGTCTTAAGATTGCATTCACCAATGTTAGCAAGGTAGGAGCCGCTAGTGAGATAAAACGAACCTGATTGTTGCAGATTGATTTCGAGAATATCACCTTGATTGGCTGGGGCGAGTACGAGTGCTTGTCCGTCACGTTTCGCGGTGAATTCGGCGGTAAAAAAACTCTCGCCGCCCATAAGGCTCTTTGCACCGCTCCACCAACTCGAACCTTCTCCGCGTCTTCCAACGGCAGCCGACAACAATATCCCCGAGGTCATCGAGAGCATGCTGTTGGGCTGTGCGATCACTCGATCCGCTTCATCCATTCGTAGCTCAAGAACAGAAAATACCGGCCGATGCTGGATTGAGTACTCCATGACTGGTTTAGTCTTCTACGCCGGGAGCCATTCGCTGCCGAATAATATAAGTAACTAACCCGAGCACCATCAAAATACCGAGAAAAATGAACATCGCAACCCAGTGTGAGACTCCAAAAATTTCCATTATGAAGCCGATACAGATTTGGTAGATAACGATCTGTATGAACGTTCGAATCATGGAAGAAACGAACCCGCCCATGCCACCGCGCGCTGCAAGTAATGAAAAACGCATTTATAAAAACCTTCCCGGCTCGACTTAAAAGTGAAACAAACTAAGCTCGCGATCCGCGTCTCAGACAACCGCGTTTATTGCGACTCCCCTACGCATCATACCTGTCATTTGCGAACGTCAACAGCGATGACCCGTAATAAGCAGCCTATTAGAAGCTAACGTTTACGGCTCAAAGATTTTGTGACATAACTATAGGATTTGTTGTGAGTCCGACTGATCGGCGACATGTTGATGGCAATCAAGGACTTATGTAGGAGCGAAGGAAAGGGTTGTGCAGATTCTTTCGGTTAGGCGATTCGAAGTGTGCCCAACAGCCCAGAACGTTGCAACTGGGGTGATGAAAAGGGCATTTCTCCTAAGGCGTAAACGCTAGCCTTGGGTGCTGTTTGTCAATTGTGGCAAAGTCAATACCCGTGGCTTTCGCCATCGGCTCGGGATTAATCATACGAGGTTGGGACTCAAGCGGTGTGGTAATAAAACAACAAGACGGCGAGCGCTTCAAAAAGAGCGGAGAGGGAGGGATTCGAACCCACGGACGCCTTACGACGTCTCCGGTTTTCAAGACCGGTGCAATAAACCGCTCTGCCACCTCTCCGGAAGCTTGCTGTTTGGCCAAAGCCCTAGTGTGGATTTTTGGCAGCGATCTCCAAGGTTATCGCCGGATCGTTGTTTCATGTCAATTAGTGTTTTTCCTGAACTTTTAGATCTTGCGTGGGTTCCGTTGCGGAAGAAATATGGGTTGGAGATGGATTTTATTTAGTAGATTGCTTGATTCAGGAAAGATTTAAGGCGACAATTTGATCGGAGGGCGACTTTAATGGATAGTCCGGACTAAGACGTTACTCGGATGTTGTCGTTGAAACTTCAAGCCCAGCAATCGGTTAGGGTGCAAGCGTGCTAAAAAGACTGGATGTTGCGGATTACCACATTGATGATCTCTCCCACGAGGAGACGGCGGATTTTGGTATGTTTGAGTCAAAAGTAAGGTCTGACGACGAAAGTCTGTCGCAAGTTGCTGTTGCAACTGCTCCCTACGATTCTTCGTCGGACCAAGTTGCGTATGCAAACGGCGTTTCCCAAACATTTGCTACCCAAGAAGTCGTTCCTGACGATGTTGCTTTGGAAGAAGACGATGCTTTGGAAAGTTGGTTCGATACCGAAACCAAGGCATTTTTCACAAGCATGCTGGTCCACGTGGGGCTTCTAGTCGGTCTAGCTGCCATTCCCATTGTGATGAATCCCGATTTGATCCCATCGGTGTTGATGAGCTCTACGCCCACAATCTTGGAAGAACCAGAATTTAACTTGGTTGAAGAATTTGCGGTTTCGGACACCCCACAATTGAAAGTCGGGAGCAACTCTACTAGCACTTCGGAGATGGCGTTAAGCATGGCTCCCGTGGTTTCGGATGTCTCTGAAATTGCTATTCCAGAAGTCGCTCCCCCGACAATCAATGCGAAAGTCGATGTACCTACACAAATCAAAATCGCTACAGGTCTGGTTCAATCGCCGAAAACGGTTCGTGGCAGCACGGGCGTCGGCGTCAATGGCACCGACGGGGCAATAGATCGTATCACTGCCGAAATTTTGAGATCGATTGAAGAGCGTCCTACGGTCGTTGTTTGGTTGTTTGATGCGTCTACATCGTTAATGCGACGACGAGCAGAAATTCGAGAGCGATTTGACCATATCTATGAAGAACTAGGGATCGCACAACAATCACGCAACAAAAAATTAACCGCTGACCAGCTTGACCAAGAACCACTTCTAACAAGCGTTTTTTCATTTGGAGAAAAAGTCCAGCTTTTGACAAAAACTCCAACTGCCGACTTGGACACGATTCGAAGCTCTATCGATGGTATCGAGCTCGATTCCTCCGGGGTCGAAATGACCTTCTCCGCTTTGTATCTGGCTGCCGAGCGATACAAATCGTTTCGAGTATCTAAAGGTGATAAGGGTCCCGAACGAAATGTGATGTTAATCGTCGTTACTGACGAACGCGGAGACGATGTTCAAGGAGCTGACAAAACCATCGATTTGTGTCGAAAGTTTGCGATGCCGATCTACGTTCTGGGTGTTCCAGCACCATTCGGGCGCACTGCGACGTTCATTAAATACGTCGATCCAGATCCAAAGTATGACCAGTCGCCTCAGTGGGCTCAGATAGATCAAGGCCCGGAGACGATTCTTCCTGAGCGAGTCTCGCTTGGGTACGAGGATAATTTTTATGAAGAGCCAATGCTGGATTCTGGATTCGGACCGTATGCCATTTCTCGAGCCTGTTATGAGACGGGAGGAATGTATTTTACGATACACCCCAACCGACGTTACGACCGCGACCTGAGCAAGGGGCAAACAGATGCTTTTGCCTCATACATGCAGCGGTTCTTTGATCCCGAAAAGATGGCAAAGTACAAGCCAGACTACCTAACTGAGGCGGCTTACATGCAGCAGGTCTCCAAGAGCCCACTGCGTTCTGCATTGATTCAAGCTGCTCAAATGGCTAGGGCTGGAGTTCTGGACAAGCCAAAAATGAGGTTTTTAGTAAATGATGAAGCGGGGCTTATCCGCGACTTGACAACCGCTCAACAAGAATCTGCAAGACTTGAACCGGCACTCAATTCTCTGGTTAGCGTGCTGCAACTTGGTGAAAACGCGCGATCGTCCGAGAAATCATCGCGATGGCTTGCAAGCTACGACCTTTCTTACGGTATTTCGCTCGCAGCGAAAGTTCGTAACGAAACCTATAACTTGATGCTCGCTAAAGCGAAACGCGGTATGCAGGTAACAGATCCGAGAAACAACACTTGGACTTTGGTTCCGAGTAAGGAAATCTCTGTCAGTAGCAAGCTGGAAAAGGAAGCCGAGTTTGCAGGAAAACTCTTAAGCGGTGTCGTCAAGGATCACGAGGGAACACCCTGGGCCTACCTGGCAAATGAAGAGCTAAATCGACCGATCGGATGGACATGGTCGGATTCTTTTAGCGATCTAACACCTCCGAAGAAACGACCACCGAATCCAAACCCTCCACCGGCAAACGCCGACGAAAAGTTGAAGATGCTCAAGATGCCTCTGCGACGCCCAATACCTAAACTGTAAAGTGTCTGGGTGGGCTGATGAAACCTGAGCCGATGATACTCGCCCCGGGGATTCTAATTATGCCCGATCGCACCCGAGGTTACCGCCTACGGCTTAGGAAAAATCTTCTTTTTGATTATCCTAGGTACCGCCTGAGTTTATAGCACGCGAATTTATGGCCCAGAGAAAACCCCCTTTTTCATAACCCGAAAGTGTCTGGGAGTGGCCCTCGCACAAGAGTACGACGCTTATGGCTGCTCCACTTAAGTCCTGACCCGGTTCACGCTTCCCCTTTGCGAGAGCCGCTCCCAGACACGATCACGCCGCCGAAGCGACTTTGCTATCTTCCGGTGCAGTACGAATTAGTCAAGGCCTTGCCGCTGGATCTTGCTTAGAATTGGCTCCCAGTTTCGGATTTTCAAGATGTGCAAGAACCAGCGCGATATCAGCGGGAGTAATTCCGCTGATACGCCCCGCTTGGTCAAGGCTCACTGGTCGAATCCGAGTAAACTTTTGCTTGGCCTCGAATCTCAAGCTGATGATTCGGTCATAGTCAAAGCTTTCTGGGATTCGTTTGCCTGCCATTCGGTGTTGGCGGTCTACTTGCAGTTGCTGCCTTGACACATAGCCCGAGTACTTCACATCGTATTCGACTTGCGTTCCGATTTCCGGTGCAACGATTTGTAATTGCGGGTTCTCTCGAGCCATCTCGGCCCACGTGATCTCTGGTCTTCGCAAATACTTGTCGCCAGTGACGTCACCAACGCGAACGCAACGAAGTAGTTCAGTCGCTTTCGCCATCGCTGCGAGCTTTTCTTGAAAAATATCGAATCGTGATCGCTTAACCAGCCCGCAATCATACCCGATCGGTGTGAGTCTACGATCTGCATTGTCCTGTCGAAGCAGCAGCCGATATTCAGCACGACTCGTAAACATTCGATACGGTTCATCAACACCACGAGTCACCAAATCATCGACTAGGACTCCGATGTATCCCTGGTCACGAGTAATTACTAGAGGATCTTTTTTCTGCAACGCAAGGGCTGCGTTCGCACCTGCCATAAGCCCCTGTGCCGCAGCTTCTTCGTAACCGGTAGTGCCATTGATTTGGCCAGCGAAATACAACCCGCCGACCGCTTTTGTTTCAAGACTGGGGGTTAATTGATCGGGCGGACAATAGTCATATTCAACCGCATAACCGTACCGCATGATTTGGGCTTTTTCTAAGCCAGGGATCATTCGAAACATGATGTCTTGCACATCGCGTGGCAACGACGTCGAGATCCCGTTGACATACACTTCGTGAGTATTGCGTCCTTCTGGTTCCAGGAAAAGTTGATGTGCGTTCTTCTCAGAAAAACGAACCACTTTGTCTTCAATCGAAGGGCAATAGCGCGGGCCGGTTGAATTGATCTGCCCCGAGTACATCGGCGCGCGATGCAGGTTTGCTCGAATCAGCTCGTGAACTGCATCGTTGGTGTGCGTTATCCAACATGGAAGCTGCGTTTGCGAAGGTGAGCTGTTTAGGAATGAGAATGGCTGTGGATTTTCGTCACCAGGTTGTAATTGGGTTTGTGTGTAGTCAATCGTGCGACCGTTAAGCCTCGCTGGTGTACCGGTCTTGAAGCGTTCAATTCGAAACCCAAGTCGCCCAAGGGCTCCACTGATGCCCGATGTTGTCCCTTCGCCGGCGCGACCGCCTGGTGTTTTCGCTTCGCCAGTGTGCATGATCGCTTGAAGGAAAGTCCCCGTTGTAAGAACCACCGCCGGTGCCTTGTAGATGGCTCCTCCGCGAACGAGAACGCCCGTTATGCGTTGCTTTCCGTCGATGCCTTCCGATAGAAGGTCCTCGACCGACTCCTGACGCAAATCGATATTGGGTTCGTCTTCGATGAGTCTTTTAACTTCGAATTGATAGGCTTTCTTGTCAGCCTGAGCTCTTGGTGAATGCATGGCTGGGCCTTTGCGGCTATTCAGCATGCGAAACTGGATTCCCGTTTTGTCAACGACTTCACCCATCAAACCGCCCAAAGCGTCGATCTCGCGAACAATCTGCCCTTTAGCTACTCCGCCAATGGCCGGATTGCAAGACATTTGCCCGACCGTATCAAGGCTGGTTGTTAGAAGTGCAACTTTAGCGCCAACACGTGCTGCCGCTGCTGCTGC
>JANODQ010000818.1:0-5612 GCA_031412775.1 Pirellulaceae bacterium
CCAGAAATCATTGATAGAAAAAGCGATCGCAGACCCCAAGTCTGAAAAAGCGGATGCGAAGAATGACAAGCAAACGGGGATCGTGAATCTCGTTATGGGAGACGTTAAGAATCAAGCGTTCTTGTTCGTTCCGTCCAACTACCAAGACTCATACGAAAGCGGCTTGCTGGTCGTACTAGCCGAACCGGGGCGTGTTGATCGAAAGGCATGGGTCGACGCTTGGGAAATCTTCTGTAGAAACCATCGATACATGATTGCGGTCGTGTCTCCTGCCGATCCTGAAAAGTGGTCGATTGAAGAACTCGAAATTGTAAAGCGAACTCTGCAAGATATTCGCAACCGCTACTCGATCGATCCACGACGACTGGTGATCGGTGGCGTCGGCGGAGGAAGTCTCCCCGCGTTGATTTTGGGAGCTCAATCGCGAAGCACCGCTCGAGGCATTTGGGTATCGGCTCCCGGTGGCCCCAAAGGAATCCGAGTCCCTCAAGCAGAACCTATGGAGTCACCCGCTTTCCTCTTCCAAGGCGAAAAGGATGGCTTTCAATCGCTGACCTCACAACTCCAAAAGCTCGGTTACCGAACTAAACTTTCCAAAAATCAATATGACTCCGCTAAAGCCGTTGGGAGCGACTCGCTGAATCAAGTTCAAGCGTTCTGTGCGTCACTGGAATGGAAGTAACGAGCACCAGCGGTTCAAAGCCCAAGCTATTGAGTCGATGGTGCTAGCCACGGGTAACGCGCGGCGATCAAAGGTTTGAATGGTTGGAAAGCGTAGCGGGGGGAACCCGGAGCTCACGGCTCCTGAGAATATCAACTAAGGCGACTTACAGATATTCGACTAAATCATCGGTAGGAAATCGAACCTTCTTTGCAAGCGCACTCTTGTCGGACGCGTCACGATATCCGACCGCGCATCCAACCACCGATGAATAATCGGAGTCGCTTAAACCCAAAACGCGGTCATACGCCTTTCCATCGATCCCCTCCATCGGGCACGTGTCTACTCCCAATACCGCAGCGGCGGTCATCAGTTGGCCAAGCGCGATATAAACTTGTCGAGTATTCCAAGATCGAACCGACTCCGAATCCATCTTTCGAATAGTTCCCGTCATCATCAAACGGTAGGGTGCGAGTTTTTCGACAGGTACCGAGCGAGTCTCTGCGATCGATTGAACGTATGAATCGATATAACTTTCGTCCATCGATTTTCGTACAGCCAGTACCACCATGTGCGAACAATCCTGAGGCTGAGTCTGGTTCCAAGAAATCTCGGGCAACTGAGCTTTAATTTTCGGGCTGGTCACAATCAAAAACTTCCACGGTTGCAGCCCATAACTGCTGGGTGCAAGAACCATCGACTGCTCAATTGCCTTCCACGTACTCGCGTCGACGGTTCGCTTTGGATCAAAAGATTTCACCGCATACCGCCAGCGAAGACTTTCCAATAATTGGTCTGGGTGAATTGAATTCATAAGGTTTCTCTCAGTGACACGGAAAATGATCAGAGCTCGTAAAGTATCAAACGATGCCGCAAACGTATATCGCGGTTCGACTATTTCTTGAGACTTGCAAGTTTATCGATGCGGGAAGTCTTGATACAATATGGATATCCTCCAAGGCTACCAAATCACCCATTTTTCTCTTGCCTACCAGTTCAATTCTCATGTTCATTCGATGTTTGGCCCCCTTTTTGTTAGCGGTACTTGGAGTCATTCCTCCTGGAGTTTCAGAAGCTTTGTCCGCAGATGGTCCAACGACCTCGAGTGGAGCTTCTGCGAGTTCGCCAACCAAAAAATCAATCCGCGTTGCGACTTTTAATGTCTCCCTGTATCGCAAGAAAGCAGGGCAACTGGCCGCCGATCTAGAACGCGGAGATGCCCAAGCCGAGCAACTCGCGAAGATTATTCGACGCGTGGACCCCGATATTATATTGCTTAACGAAATCGACGATGACGGCGGGAAGTCAATAAAACTGTTTCGCGACAAGTACCTCCATCGTCTAGATTCCGAATCCGACTCTTCCACACCATCGAAGCCATGGGACTACTACTATTCTCCAAGCGTTAACACGGGGGTCGACTCGGGACTTGATTTAGACAACAACGGCAAAACAGGATCACCTGCTGATTGTTGGGGCTACGGTGAGTACCCCGGTCAATACGGGTTATCCGTTCTCAGTCGTTATCCCATCGACGAAAAAAACATTCGTACATTTCAGAAATTTCTTTGGAAGGATATGCCAAACGCGCTGCCACCACAAAACGCGGATGGATCAAGTTACT
This sequence comes from Pirellulaceae bacterium, assembly GCA_031412775.1. Taxonomy (GTDB): domain Bacteria; phylum Planctomycetota; class Planctomycetia; order Pirellulales; family Pirellulaceae; genus JAIYDQ01. The sequence continues at coordinate 2,286 of JANODQ010000818.1, forward strand.
GGGATGATTCGATTTGGAACCAACTTCGGTTGAGCTCCAAAACACACGCGGATATACCAATCACGATTCATAACCAAACGTTGCACCTACTTGTTTCTCACCCAACGCCCCCTGTTTTTGATGGTACCGAGGATCGCAATGGACGTCGTAATAATGACGAGATTCGCCTTTTCAAAGACTACGTCGAATGGTCAGCAATCAACCCGACTCAGTCAAGCTATCACTACGACGACTCCGGAACCAAAGGGGCGTTAGCGAAGGATGCTTGTTTCATCATCCTGGGTGATTTGAATGCAGATCCGATCGATGGAAGCGGCCTTCACGATGGCATTCAAGGGTTACTCGATTCCAAACAAGTAAATAGCAAAATCGTTCCGATAAGCGAGGGTGCCGTCGAGGCCGCTTTGTTGCAAGGCAAACAAAATGCAAAACACAAGGGCGATCCCGCTAATGATACGGGCGATTTCAATGACGCGAATCCGGGGAATCTTCGATGCGATTTCGCGCTTCCATCGGCTAATATAGAGGTCTCATCCAGCGGCGTCTTTTGGCCAAATCGCGAAGGCATTTCCGCCGACGAAAAAAAGATGATCGAAGCGACCGATCATCGATTGGTTTGGGTCGATTTATTGTTACCCACTAACTAACTTACTGCAAAACAACTTTTTCGAAACAAAGTTTCGTACGATAGGAACTTCAAGCCGCCGATGGATGTTTTCGAATCAGATCAAATTCGCCTTCCCAGGTCGCAATCACAATTGATTGCCGATAAGCCTTCGATTCCTTCCTGGGCCTTAGATCTTGCACTTCTTGGCTTTGGTGGTGCAACGCTTTGGATGGTCACGCAAACTCTTCGATTTGATGATCCACGACCGGAGCGCAATGCTTGGACATATCTCATTCTCATTCCGGCGACTGTCTTGGTGGTTGATTTGCTAATGCGATCACTCGTCAGTCGATTCATCGAGCGAGCGATCCAATCAGCCTTTCTCTTCAGTGTGATGCTTCATTTGCTGTTGACCTTTGGGGCGGTCAATCTCGTCTTTTTCTCAAGAAACTCGCTTGAGTTATCAGCCGCCCTTGCAACCTCACCGGAGGTGCAAAACGTGAATCTTCCTAGTGAACGTTCTCCCGCGCCCGAGTATTTCGAATCGAAGGATTTCGACGTAGAATCCGAAACGCAGTCGGAGCAGCGCCCCGAGTACATGCAACCGGCTCGCACGAAGCAATCCGATGCAAATCACGCCGAAGCAAACAAACAAGAAGTTGCACATAAGTCAGACGTTGCAACCGTTGATGCTCCTCAGCAAGAAGTCATGCCTCCAAGTGCAGCACCACTCAATAAAGTCGAAAAGGAACTGGAACAACCAGATATCACTTCAGAAGCGATGGCGATTGCAAAATCTGATGACGTAGTGTCGCGCGAATCCTCGACGTTAGACGTCAAGCCAATCGCCGTCCCTGAGGGAAGTACGCTAGACGAATCAGTCTCCCAAGACACCCCCACGGCGGCAGCTTCATCGATGCAAGCTCTTTCGGGCGAGCGGCCTAACCGGTCGGCTGCTTCACAGTCTCTCTCGCTCCTACCCGAAGCATCTTTGAATATTGCATTGACAGAAAATCCGAACGCGATCTTTGCGAAACCAAGTCGGTCAGCCATCGACGCCTCACGACAAATACCCTCTTTTACCGAGTCCAACAACAAGGACTTTTCCGATATGGTCGAACGAATGAATCGCGCCACGCCATCTCTTGCGACTTTGAAGCCGACGCCTGCAATCGGCAAATCATCTACGGTAACGCCTTCGCTGATCGAAGTTCCTGACGCACCAGAATCTCCGAGCGATGGTACTACTCAGAGTAGCCAAGACCCAAGTAGTTTCGCACCAACTCAAGATTCGTTTGCCATTGGCCGGCGATCGGATGTCGCTACGAGTAATCGAATTGCAAAATCAAAAACCGACGCGATCGCGGCAGCGTCCAACGCGTCCACCACCAGCACAACCGGACAATCGACTCTTCTTGAGCCCTCGTTAGAGCCGAAGATGAGTAACGCGATCAGTGAAATCTCGCGCCGTTCAACCGCTAGCCTCGAACGAAAGTCCTCGCAGTTTCGGGATTTGGAACCCGAGGTATCTACCCCTGCGATAAGTGTTCCATCAAGATTTCCCAAGTCTTCTTCCGCGAGAATGGCCCCCTCCACGTCGGCTGTTGCGATCCCGGCAGCCGCCTTTCAGCAGCGTATGGCTCGCAACGAAGGGGCATCCAACGCAGCGGATCAAGGTGACTTTGGACCGGAAACGGAAGCCGCTATTGAGCGAGGCTTGCAGTTCCTTTCGCGATATCAGCGTGAAGATGGTTCGTGGCATTTGGAAGACTTTGGTGATAACCCAAGACTGCGTAGCGATACTGCTGCGACAGGTCTATCGCTCCTCGCGTTCCAAGGGGCGGGATATTCGCATCGGCAGTACCAATATGCAGAAGTCTGTAAATCCGGGCTGGAGTATTTGATCGCAAATCAAAGGCCTAATGGCGACTTGTATATCGCCATGGATGACCCTTCCAATTCAAATGTTCGATTCTACTCACACAGCATCGCTGCCCTCGCGCTGTGCGAAGCTTATGGCATGACTCAAGACCAAGCCTTGAAAGAACCGGCTCAGAAAGCGGTCGACTTTATGGTAAACAGTCAGGACCCTGTCGGCGGTGGCTGGCGATATCAGCCGGGGTATGAATCCGATACGAGTGTATCTGGTTGGTTCATGATGGCGCTCAAGAGCGCAGAGCTCTCCGGGCTTGTGGTACCGAAGGCGACCTTCACCAAAATCGAGGGTTGGCTTGATAAAGCACAGGCTTCTCCCGAGCAGCGTTACCTGTACCGATACAATCCACTCGCCCCTGATGCACCAGCCACGCGACGGGGAAGAGAAGTCAATCCCACGATGACCGGAGTCGGGCTATTGATGAGGCTGTATCTTGGGTGGAGAAGAGATAACGAAAATATGGGCCGTGGAGCGGATTACTTGTTGCAAAATCCCCCGTCACTGGGAACCGCTTCGGTACCGCTGCGAGATACCTACTATTGGTACTACGCAACCCAAGTGATGTTCCATATGGGGGGCGATCGATGGCGTAAGTGGAATGCCTTGTTGCATCCACTGCTCATCAAAACGCAACAAATCGAAGGGCCCGACAGTGGATCGTGGAACCCAGGTGGCCCGATACCCGATCGCTGGGGACCATTCGCAGGCCGTCTTTATGTTACCACGTTAAACCTGCTGTCTCTCGAAGTCTACTATCGACATTTACCGATCTATGAAGATACCG
>JANODQ010000819.1:0-4232 GCA_031412775.1 Pirellulaceae bacterium
TGATCATGACGAGACGATCGAGGTCGAGCTTTTGAACGTAAAAGATCTCATCCGGGTAAAGCCTGGTGAAAGGTTTCCGATTGATGGGGTTGTTCAAGAAGGCGAAACATGGGTAGACGAGTCGACGTTGACCGGCGAAAGCGAACTCATCCATAAAGTAGTCGGAGCGGATGTTTTTTCCGGAACGATGAACGGTCAGGGCTCTGTAATTGTCGAGATGACAAAAGTCATTGCCGACACAACGCTTGAACGCATCGTGCACATGGTTCATGAAGCACAAGCTCAGAAGACACCGACACAACGCTTTGTCGAATCGTGGCAGCAACCTTACGTGCTTGGCGTTTTTGTAGCTTCGTTCATGGTGTTAGTTGGAAGTCGATTAGTACACTCTACAAACTGGTACGACGCATTTTATCATTCGATGGTTCTGCTGGTCGCAGCCTCTCCGTGCGCGGTCGTGGTCAGTTCGCCCGCGGTGATGCTCTCTGCGATTGCACTCGCAGGACGACGTGGCGTGCTGTTCAAAGGCGCTGTCCATTTGGAATCGCTCGGTAAGGTGGAAGTTCTTGCGATGGATAAGACGGGCACGGTTACGATGGGGCGTCCCGGTGTTACGGAGGTTTGGGCGACTCGTGAACAAGATATTCCTCGGTTGCTTGCCTTGGCAGCGGCCGTTGAGAAGCAAAGTGAGCACCCGCTAGCGATTCCTGTCATGGAAGAACTCAATCGACGCAATATCACTGCCATTCCAACCAATTTACGGGGCTTTGCCAGCCACACGGGCTTAGGTGTCCACGCTCAAGTCGAAGGTCTTTGGGTTGGAATCGGACGCGAAGGCCTGTTCGATTCTCACGATGTAGTGTTACCGCAAGCGTTGATTGAAAATGTTCAGCGAATCCGCGATCTTGGTCAGACAGCCTTGGTTGTCGCTGGGACGAATGAAAACAATCAAGATAATATTTATGGAGTGATAGGTGTCGCCGATCAGCTACGTCCCGAAGCGGAACGTACGATCGCGATCATCAAACAGCTTGGTATCTCAAAAGTAGTACTTCTCACAGGCGACCATGAGCGAGTTGCAGCACCGATTGCGAAGCGACTGGGAATCGACGAGTTTCGAGCGGGACTGTTGCCCGATGACAAAGTGAATGAGATCGCACGCTTATCGAAAAACTATCAATCGATCGCTATGATTGGAGATGGGATCAACGATGCGCCGTCATTGGCGACCGCAGATGTCGGTATTGCGATGGGAGGTGCCGGGACAGACGTTGCAATCGAGGTTGCTGATGTTGTTTTAATGCGAGACAACTTGAATGCATTGCCACTTGCGATTTGGGTAAGTCGATTGGCGAGAAAACGTGTGCGGCAAAATATGATTTTTGCATTCGGTACTATCGCAGTACTTGTAATCGCGAGCTTCTTCGATCTTCCACTTTGGCTCGGTGTACTAGCACACGAAGGGAGCACCGTTGTTGTCGTATTCAATGGATTACGAATACTATGGGAACGAACTCCGTCATTCGAGTAGATTGGCTAGTTAAGCCCGACTAACTTGGTGTTTGCCTGCAGGTAACTTTTACGAGGGGCTTGTGGTGGCCTGATGAAACCCGAGCCGATGGCGTTAGCCACCGTTTTCGATTTTGCTACAGTTTGACAGATAGCACTCGAGGCAAGCACTACGGCTCAGTAAGGCGGGCGGCGCCTCCTAGTTTATAAAAGTGGCAGAGGCTACCAGCCTGTGTGACAGAGAATTCACAGGCTGGAAACCCATGCCACTGGTAGTTTTTAGTCTGCCGGTCGCCTATGATCGAGATTTTAATGAGGTCAGCCTTGTGGACCGCTTTTTCAAGAAAATAAATATAGAAAGACAGTCCAATTCGCAGTCGACCAATCAATTTGATTTTTGTTAAAAACTAATCTGACACAAAAGCCGATTCCATATACTAAGATGCCTATTACTTATCGCTATCCAAGACCAGCCATCAATGTTAATTGTGTGGTGCTGGGATGGGATGGAAAGAAACGCATCAAAATCTTATTGGTGCAACGGAGACAATCGCCGTTTCGTAACTCTTGGGCACTTCTCGGTGCATCGGTGTCGGTGAATGACACTAGCGAACAGACGGCTCGCAAAGCACTCCAGGAACAAACTGGGTTTAAGGAAATTTATCTTGAGCAACTTCACACTTTTGATGCGATAGATCGCGATCCGCGAGAACGCGTTATCTCGGTTGCTTACTTCGCATTAGTACCAACAATCCATAATGTTGATCAACAAGAACAAGAAGCCAGGCGACGCGAATGGTTTCCGATTGATAGTCTCCCACGGTTGGCGTTCGATCATGGAGCGATCATTGAATTTGCTCGAGCGCAACTCGCACAGCGAGCCTTGTTTCAACCAATCGCCTTCGAGCTGCTCCCATACCGGTTTTCGCTGACACAGATTCAGCAGCTTTATGAATCGATACTTAGCAGGACGTTGGATAAACGTAATTTTCGTAAGAAGTTGTTGACTGAAGAAATACTTACGGAAACAAATCACGTCGAGGAAGGAACTCAACATCGACCAGCCAAACTCTATCGCTTCAACCGCCGAAAGTATCTTGCAAAGACGAAAGTCGGAATCGGTTTTGATCTGTCGTAATAAAGCTGCGATTATATCATTTCGCGATGTTACTTAGCTAATCATTTGCGTTTAAACATTTTGTCTAATTGATCACGGCTAAAGAAAAGGGCAGTGGGGCGGCCATGCGGGCAGTGATGAGTATCTTGATAAATGTGTCGCTGCTCTAACAGCGATGAGATTTCTTGTGGAGTCAGTTTATCGCCTGCCTTGATAGCAGCCTTACAAGACATCATGTTCATCATGTCATCCAGCAAGTCTCTTGGGTCTGGAGTTTTGCCAGCGACAAGCAGCGGTTCGATGATAACTCGTAACATTTCGCCTGGTGAAATATTGGAGAGTACTGCTGGATAGGCGGTCATTAAAATCGTATCGCCGCCAAAGGGTTCGATTTCTATTCCCATTTGCGAAAGAATTTCACGATGTTCGAGCGCGGTTGCAGCCTCCGACGCAGTGAGCGTGATCGGTTCCGGAATCAACAGTCGTTGGCTCTCCATGGATTTCGATAAAACGCGATCGCGAATTTGCTCGTATAACACCCGTTCATGCAACGCATGTTGGTCGATAACCACCATTCCTGAATCGTCTTGTGTGACCAGATATCGATTGTGAATCTGGAATCCCAAGTGACTTGAAGATGGTTGCGAGGTTTCCTGGCTCGCGTTTTCACTACCGATCGTTTGAGTTTCGAGTGCTGGTGGTTGGATGTCGCGAGAATCCCACGGAGCGGTTTGTGGGCTATCGATGCGTTGATGTATGTCGAGTGCATGCTTGGACTGAAGCGAGGACGACTGGCCATCATAGGGTCGGAAAGAAGGAACTTGACCGGTGTAGCCACTTAGCGGCAAGCTTTGATTCGCTATGGCTGCAGGAATCGGGGAGCTAAACGCATTTGCAAAGTTACTGAAGCTTGCCGACGAGAACCCCGAACCGCTGTTGCTTGGCGGCCCTAAGTTAGAAGCAGCGAAACCGCCGTGGTTTCGTGAACCGCTAGCACTTACGCCAGCAAACGAGTGATCTTCTCGAGAAGCATCTTGACTCTCGTGCGAACGAATGCGAGCAGTAAGGTCTGAGCTTAAGAATTTTTGTCTGAGCGCTTGAAGTAATCGGCGATAGATTTCGCCCCCATCGAGGAATCGAACTTCACTTTTCGTTGGATGAACATTTACGTCAACTTGGTTTGATGGGATGTCCAAGTGCACATAACAAATTGGAAAACGTCCGACCATCAGCAATCCGCGATACGCTTCACCGAGTGCGTGTTGCAAAGCGCGGTCGCGAATGTAACGTCCATTGAGAAACAAAAACTGCATGCGGTTGTTGCTTCGCGAGACCGAGGGATCGACCACGTATCCATGAAGCCGGATACCGGCATCGCTGGAGTCAATTGGAATCATCGCTTCGGAGATTTCGCTTCCGAAAAACGCGTGAACCCGTTCAGCCATTCGATGTGTTGCAGGCAAGTCATGCAAGGTGCGATCGTTGCTTATCAAAACCATGTGAACCTGCGGATAGGCAAGTGCGATTCGTGTGAAGGCCTCGATCGTGTGCCCCATTTCGGTCTGAGGCGACTTAAGAAATTTCCTTCGAACCGGAGTGTTGAAAA
>JANODQ010000820.1:0-4978 GCA_031412775.1 Pirellulaceae bacterium
CCAAGTCAGCCATTTCTTCGCGAATTTCTTCGACACTGACGGGGTGTATGGAACTGCTCACCGTTTAGAAAATCCCTAATTGATCTCGTGCATCTTCAGTCATACAGTCTGGCGTCCAAGGTGGATCCATGACTACTTTAATATCAACTTTTGCAACCCCTTCAATCGCTTCAACAACTTGTCTCGAGTTGGCCACCAACTGCGGACCTGCCGGACACATGGGGCTGGTCATGGTCATCTCGATCTTCACGTCACACTTGCCAATAGCGGGGGCTTCGGCAGGTGCTGCCGGTTGAGTGTCCGAAGATTCACCAGTTGACTCTGTGACCGGATTGTCTGAGACCTGATTGCCTGCGGTTGCCGGTTGAATATCTACCACGTAGATTAAACCGAGATCGACGATGTTTACAAACAGTTCGGGATCAATCACCTTTTTAAGTTCATCACGAACTAGATCTTCTGTAACTGGCATAACGTAGGGACCTCAACCACAAAGGAGTCACTGACAATGAATAATGTTAACTTGCTAATCGGACGAGAACGTCATCGCCGTCGATTTTGATTTCATGACTTCCGGTCGGTTCGGTCGCTGGCATTGATACGGCATCGCCGGTTCTTACATCAAATTTTGCACCGTGTCTTGGGCAGACCAGACAATGATCAATATACTCGCCGTCCCCAAGTGTACCACCGTCGTGTGTACAAACATCGTCTACACAGAATACTCCATCTTCGCATTTAACGATAACGATAAATCGATCATCGACTTCAAACGTAGAAGGAATATTGAGCGTCAATTGCTCAAATTTTACTACGAAGATAAATTCGTTCTTGGATGCTCTCGAGTCATTGTTCATGGGTAAATAGATTTCTTATCGTTTAACTTAGCGGCGGCTTGAAGAACTTCGAAATTTTACACGATCATAATTTTTATCGTGGATGATCTTAGGCGAGTGGCGGATATCAGTCTACTAAAGTCGCATACGCTTCCAGCCTGTGTGGTAGCGTGATCACAGGCTGGAAGCCTATGCCACTGTTCAATCTGCCGCTTGATTCTATTCGTACTGGCGAACTTGCCGTGCGATTGCGGAGCCAAGTGCTTTCCGAACGCTTTCGATGGTGATTCGGTCAAAGATCTGCTGAAAGAACCCTGTCACGATCATTCGGACTGCTTCATGGCGAGTAAAACCTCGGGATTGAGCGTAGAAAATCAATTCCTCGTCAACTTTTCCGGACGTGCTTCCGTGAGTGCAACGAACATCGTCGGCCTTGATCTCCAAACCAGGAATCGAGTCAGCACGTGCTAGATCACTCAACATCAAATTATCGTTACGTTGGTAACCATCGGTCTTCATCGCACCCGGTGCTACTTTGATCATTCCTCGCCAGACAGTTCTCGAGCTGTCTTGGAGCGCGGCCTTATATAGAAAGTCGCTTCGACAATGCGGAGCAAGATGGTACTGAATCGTGTTGAAAGTCATCTGCTGCTTGCCACTGGTAAACATCGTGCCGTTGACTTGACTGGTAGCGCCAGCACCGACGAGTGAAACTTGTTGATTGACTTGTGAAAATCTTGCCCCCATGGCAGCGATTGTCCACTGGAGCGTTGCATCGCGATCGACAGTCGCTCGCTGATGAGAGAAGTGCCAAACACGGTCTCCCCACTCTTGAAGTTTGACAAATCGCAAACGAGCACCCGGCTTGACGATCAGTTCTAAACCACCGCAGTGGAATCCATTTGCAGTAGGGGTCACACTTGAGTATTCGTAAAGAACAGTCGCCTCCGCGCCTTCTTCAAGCACTACAAGCAAGTGACTGATATCGCAACCGCCATCAGACATACCTGCAAAGACGTGGAGCGGCTTGGAAACAGTCGTATTTTTGGGAATGTGAAGAAAACCACCCGACGACCAAGCAGCAGCCTCTAGCGAAGCGAATTTGTCGAGCGTTGAATCGATTGTGGAGAACAAATACTTTTGAACCAGCTCGCTATGATTCACTGCAGCCGATTCAAGCGACTCAAAAATGACTCCCTGGTTCGCGATGTCTTGGTCAAGTGACGCATGCATTTGCCGACCGTCGAATCCGACTATCCTTCCTCCAACCTCAACATCTTCCAGCAAGCGGACCGGGCAGCCATGTTCCGATACCGGCTTGAAGTCAATTGGATTCTCAAATACCGCATATTTATCCAAATGGAATCCACGCAAGTCCGATCTCATCCATTCTTCGGATTTCCGACTTGGCCAATCCATCAACTCGAATTGCTGCCATGCGGCTTTACGCTGTTCGGTCAACCACTTCGGCTCGACGCGTCGATCGAGAAATGATTTGAATTGGTTTGGCTCGAGAGCTGTTAGTGTTTTGATGACGGCTGACATAGGAAAATACAGACAGAGAATCGAGTGTTGAGTTGACTGATGAAATTATGGAATTTGCGTTTATTAGACGATCAAGTGCAAAATTGATGTCAAACATCCTTTAGCCAACGGACCCTGTCATTTGCAGTTGGATAAGTCGATTCATTTCGACCGCGTATTCCATCGGAAGCTCTTTTACAAGTGGCTCGATAAATCCATTCACAATCATGGTCCCCGCCTCAGCTTCCGAAAGGCCTCGGCTCATCAAGTAGAAGAGTTGTTCTTCACCAATCCGAGACACGCTGGCTTCGTGGCCTACGGAAACATCTTGATCAAGGATCTCAATGTACGGGTAGGTGTCACTGCGAGATTGCGGATCCAGGATCAGAGCGTCACAAACGACGTTGCATTTGGACTTGGCGGCATTTTTCTCAACGCGAACCAAACCTCGATAACTGCTTCGCCCGCCACCCTTGGAAATCGACTTGCTAATGATTTGGCCGGTTGTGTGAGGTGCAGCGTGAACCAGTTTGGCGCCCGCATCTTGATGCTGACCGGCGGAAGCGAATGCAATCGAAAGTATCTCCCCGCGAGCACCAGGCTCCATCATATAAACTGCGGGGTACTTCATGGTAAGCTTGCTACCGAGATTCCCATCAACCCACTCCATAGTCGCATCGCCGTAAGCGACAGCCCGTTTGGTAACGAGGTTGTAGATGTTGTTCGCCCAGTTTTGAATGGTTGTGTATCGGCATCGGCTTCCTCGTTTGCAAATAACTTCGACTACAGCCGAATGCAACGACTCGGAGGAATACATAGGTGCTGTACAACCTTCGACATAGTGTACTGAAGCACCTTCGTCAACGATGATCAAGGTTCGCTCGAACTGTCCCATGTTTTCAGCATTAATGCGGAAGTACGCCTGCAGCGGGAAGTCGATCTTGACTCCCTTGGGAACGTAGATGAACGAGCCACCTGACCAAACAGCCGAATTCAGAGCCGCAAACTTATTGTCAGTTGATGGAATGACTTTACCAAAATACTCACGGAGCAGGTCCGAGTGCTCACGAACAGCCGTATCGGTATCAGTGAAGATCACGCCCTGCTTTGTGAGGTCTTCTTTTAGAGAACCATAAACGACTTCGCTCTCGAATTGAGCCTTCACACCCGAAAGAAACTTCTTCTCAGCTTCAGGGATGCCTAGCTTGTCAAAAGTGTCCTTAATTTCTTGGGGAACTTCGTCCCAAGTCTTTCCTTGCTTGCTGGTTGGTTTCAAGTAGTAAAAAATATCTTGGAAATCTAAGTCGATCGCTCCGCCCCATTTTGGCATCGGCTTTGAATTGAAGATATCTAAAGCTTGTAGGCGATAGTCTCGCATCCAAGTAGGTTCGTTTTTGATCTCGGAAATTTGGTTAACGATGTCCTTATCGATACCTTTACGAGCTTTGAAGAACGCTTTGCTTTCGGTTCGAAAGTCGTATTTGTTGATTTCACCAACAGCTTCGTTACCGGCAATATCAGTTGACATATTTTTATCGTTTTCTAGAAACAGGTTTTGCAATTTTTAGTGTTGATTTGAAAGGGATGACTTTCGCAGTGCCAGCTAAATCGTGCTATACGATCATCGCTGGTTCTTCTTTTGAGTTGAGTTCTTGATTGGCTGCATCGGCTTCTGGGTAAGCCTTTCGAATGCGATCATAACCGTGGTCATGAAGCTCGCGAGCCAATTCAATTCCGCCCGTTTCAACAATGCGACCGCCAAGCATGACGTGTGTGTAGTCTGGTGGGTTATGTTCGAGCAACTTGTCGTGGTGAGTAATGATTAACAGGCCCATTTTCTCGCGACCAATTTCAGCGATCGATGTACTTGCAAGCCGTACGGCATCAGCATCCAGCCCGCTATCTGTCTCATCTAGAACAGCAAACTTTGGCGATAGCATTGCCATGGTAAGGATCTCAGCTCGCTTCATCTCGCCACCCGAGAAGCCATCGTTGACGTAACGCCTAGCGAATTCAGAGTCCATTTTTAATTGCTCCATCTTCGACTTGAGTTCTTTTCGGAACTCTCGCATTGGAATCAATTCTTCGCCTTCTTTTCGATCTGGACGGCGGACGTTTGTTGCAGCATGACGAAGAAAATCTGCCATCTTCACGCCAGGCACCGCGACTGGTCGTTGGAATGCCATGAACAGCCCCAGTCGTGAACGCTCGTCGGCTTCCATCTCGGTGATGTCTTGGCCGTCGAGAGTGATTGAACCTTCGGTCACTATGTAACTTGGGTGTCCCATGATCGCCAATCCCAGCGTGCTTTTGCCGGAGCCGTTTGGTCCCATTAAAGCATGCGTCTGGCCGTGGTGCATCTCAAGGTTGACGCCTCGGAGAATTACTTTGCCTTCGATTGCGACGTGTAGGTTTTCGATTTTAAGAATGTGGGACATTTGAATCTTAGTAGTTAAACTTTTACGAATAAAACTTGAATAAACGGGGATAAATCAGGTTGAACAATCTAGTGTGCTACGAGAGCGACAGTTGCTGGACGAAACTGGCATGAGTTATGACCGTCTAAACGGCAGCAAGACAACTCCATCGGTGCTCCGACGGCTTCGCTAAAAACAGCC
>JANODQ010000821.1:0-2974 GCA_031412775.1 Pirellulaceae bacterium
ATCACATCGTCGTAGTTGCTTTCAATCAGAACTGCATCCAAAGTGCCGATGACTTTTTCAAGTGCGTTGAAGACGTGCCCCAAGTCGGTAAGCAAACCGAATCGCTGCCCGGATTCGATGTCTTCGATGACAAAGCATACGCCGTCGATGGCATCGTGAGGCGTTCGCAGGGTCTCAATCCGTAGCGAGCCAATTTGAAATGGTTTGCCAGATTCAAAGTAGTTTGGACTTCCGATGCATCCTGTCGATGGCTTGGCTCTTGTCGCGTTCCAGGTTCGTAGATTCGCATGGACAGGTAGTCCAAACTTACGGTGAAACACGCCGACGCCGCTGATGTGATCGCAGTGTTCGTGTGAGAGGATTACTGCATCGCAATCGCGAATTTCGTATCCATACGAAGACAAACGCGACTCGGCTTTGCTGCCGCTGATCCCTGCATCAAAGAGCACACACGTATCACCACTTCGAACAAATACGCAGTTGCCGGAACTCCCTGATTGCAATGTGATGACGTCCATCACCGAAGTGTAACGAGTCCCGTCGGGCATTGGAAGTTAAGGTCGTCATCGACAGCTTGCTTATCGTAAGTCGGGTAAAGCGTGATTTGAAATCGTAGGGTCTTCTGGCTAAGGCATCAGCTTCGACTTCACAAAACAGTTTATGTGCCAGGAATTGCGATAGCGATTATGACGGCGAGCGTTAGGAGGCTTGCACCAAGGAATCTTATTCGAAGAGCGGTTGCGTCTGCTTCCGTATTATTAATCCGAGTCGATCTACCGATTGCCCAAGCTAAGACGACTGCCCACATGCCTCTGGTTGCAAAGACAATGTTGATTCTTGCAGCATCGGCAAAATAGGCCAAAGCTCCAACGATCATGAACGCTTGAAGCATGGTCAGAAAAGATGTCAGCGCGACCCAGTTCAGTATCTCGCGGTCCTTCAACTGATGCCAATCAACCCAAGGTATCATCGGCAGCGAGATGATGCTGACAAACCAAAACGTGATTGGCAAAATGCGGCTTACTCCCCATGCTGGTGCCCAGCTTTGAATCAAGACGTCGAAGTGCGCGTAGAACATGGAAGCCAACAACGCCAGAACGATCGTGATAAAAACATGCCGCGGTCGGCCTCGTCCAGTCCACTGAATCAATCCGACGCCGGTAGCCGCCATCGCTGCTGCGATCCACATGGAAATACCTAGCTTTTCGGAACCTAGTACCCACAGAAGTAGAACGACCATAAAGATCTTCAAACCAAGTACGGGTGTGGCGACGGATATATCGCCGTGCCGTACAGCCGCAAAGGTGAAGAGCAAACCAAAGACAAACAACAGAGCTAACAAGAGTGGTTGCCATAGTATTGAAAGCGGCTGCATACTTCCACCAAGGCTTTCTCGGAATGGCCAAAAGAACGAGAAAGCAAGTGCCAACGTTTGGTTGGAGAAGAACAAAACCGTGATTGCCCCGGCTCCCTTTTTATCCGCACGAGGTCTTGCCGCTCGCTGCACGCAGAAAAGCGAGGCTACAAACACAAGGCTTGCTATAAGCGGAATTATAAGATGCATTTTCGACCAACTTCCAGCCCCAGTTTTGCAGGCTTTCATTCCAAAGAATACCGACCAGTTATACGGTGCTTATCGTTCAGTCTTGCATGCCCCGGCCTTCCAAAATGAGTTGTGTATACTTGTCGATCCTTGACTCGATCGTCTTGGACTGCTTGGCTGCTGAAAAGTAGAGAAGATAACCGCGTTTTCTTCCAGGCGTCAGTCGTTCCCATGCAGTCTTTAGTGCAGGCAGTGCGCTGAATTGCTTCTCAAGTTCAATCGGAATCATCAACTCGTCCTTGGCTCTGAAGTCGACTTTCACACCAGTCCTTTCGACTTCCATGGCTTCTAGGAGGTATTCTTTTACGAATGGTTCGAGGTCGCGAACTGCCTTCACAGATGTGAATTTGATGACGCGTGCAGCTTGACTGTTTTCTCCCGGTTTTTCCAGAATGCCGTGTGGGTCCTTAAGGATAGCGCCTTTGAAAAAGCTAATCGTCGCACATCTTTTCAAAGCACTCACGATGGTGATATTGTGACCGTCGAATGTATAACAAGGGACTTTCCATTTGAGTTCTTCAGTCAATCCGCATTCGAGCACAATCTTTCTGAGCAGCTTTAGTTCCTCCTTCCAGTCATGAACTTTGCATTCTGATGTACCACCCAGTCGGCAACGCCCGCACCCTTCTTTTAGGTAGAGATCGATTCCAGGATTTTGTGGAGCCATGTTTACTTGGTGACGTTACGTCGATCGCAAAAAATCGTTAGGGTTTCGTTTCTTGAGTTCTCACTACCGGGTGGTATGGCAATCTGTATCTGCTAGGATCAAGACGTGCTTGTGTGTTAATTGTTGACGCCACGACAATTAGTGCAACGGCTGCAACATGTCTTCCTTCATCTTCAGTACTTTAACTCGAAGCGACGTAATTAGGTGACGGTGGAGGGGTGTTGTCCAGAATTTTGAGATTAGCAAAAGAAAGTGATGGTTGACCGAACATACGATGGCGATTGAATCAAAAATTTCCAACACCCAACAACTTTCGACGGTTCCCTTGGTAGGGGTTGCAGTGAATGCGGCACTAGCAATATTAAAAATCCTTACAGGTGTTTTCGGGAACTCTTATGCACTGGTTGCAGATGGCATCGAGTCAACTTCGGACATTGTTACGTCGCTAGTCGTGTGGGGTGGATTACGAGTAGCAATTACACCTGCAGATGATCAGCATCCATATGGTTATGGCAAAGCCGAGGCGCTCGCAGGCATAATTGCCGCGTTGGCGTTGCTTGGCGCAGCGTCAATCATTGCAGTGCAAAGTGTTCGCGAAATTCTTACACCGCATCATTTGCCGCACTGGTCGACTCTCATTGTCCTGATTCTTGTTGTTGCAGTAAAAGAGTTTCTGGCTCGGTGGGTTGGCAAGATCGGGTCCG
>JANODQ010000822.1:0-1596 GCA_031412775.1 Pirellulaceae bacterium
CCGAAAAAGGAACCGTGGTTCAGTTTGCCGCGCAGGTAGGTTCCATCGAACATCTAGAGCAGTTGTTCGTACTTACCTGCGCCGATCTAGCAGCCGTCGGTCCTGGTGCACTCAATGACTGGAAGATGAAGTTAATCGTCGAACTCTTCGAAGCGACAGCCGCCAAATTTGGTGATAACAAACATGCGACAGGACTAAAAGACGAGCTGCAACAAAGAAAAAATGCAGTGCTTCGACTCCTATCGAAGAAAGATGATCTCCCTTGGTATCGCGAGCAAGTTGAAAGCCTTCCGACAACGTATCTTTTCCAAGTAGACGCTTCGGAAGTGGTCCATGAGCTAAGGAAACTCCACGAGGTATCTCTGCTTCAATCACCAATGGCATGGGGAACCTACCATAGTGAGACCGAAGCCATTCAATACACAGTCGCAGTTAAACAACGCGAACCGATCGGACTTTTTCATCGCATTAGCGGCGCCCTCAGTAGTCAGGGATTGCGAATTTTGTCGGCTGAGATTCATACCCAACCCGGAGACATCGCTTGGGATCGATTCCTAGTCGCTGATGATGATTACTTGGGCCCACCTCCTAATCATCGAATCAATGCGGTTTGCGAGAAAATTATCCAGGCGATTACTCCAGCAAAGGCGATTCCCCCAACCTTTCGTCGCGTTTGGCGAATCCGCTCCGGTAGCGAAGAAGCCAGCCGAAACCAGCCAACCCAAGTCCGCTTCGACAACAGCACGTCAGACCGATTCACTATCATCTCGGTATTCGCTTATGACCGGCTTGGCTTGCTCTACGATATCGCAAAAGCGATCTACGACGCGCGTTTAATCCTACACATCGCAAAGATCAGCACGCACCTCGATCAGATCGTGGACGTTTTCTACGTCACCGACCTCGACGGAAAAAAGGTTGTCATTCCGACGCGGCTCTACACAATTCGACAACTCTTATTGCGCGCCATCGAAACAAAATAGGCCACTGTGCTATTACGATCTTGAGGCAATCGTTTCACTCGGAATCGGTCGCCATGTTGGACTGATAAAGTCGCAAGAAAGTCCAGTCACAAGCAGCGACGATTAGACAGTTTTAGTGAATACCTATTTTCTCTTACGTTTCTTGTTTCGATTTGCGTTTGTGTTGCCGATGTTTGCCTGAGCATTTTTGGCTGAATCACTTGATCCGGCAAAACCACTTGAGGCAGCCTTTTTAGTCCAAGCACTTCGGATCGAATCCCAGAGTTCCGTAAGAGTCTCTGGGGATTTGGTCGAGGTGTTTGGTCGCTGCTGCTTTTCAACATAGGGTGCAACAACAGCAGTTGCGCCGCTGGCTGTCGCAGTAGTTGTGATCAGTGGTGCAGGCATGTATCGCTTAACCAACTGACGTTCTACGAGCGACCAGATGCTGGACGTGATGAAATAGATGCACAAACCTGCTGGGACTTTAAAGAACAACACGCCCATGAAGACGGTCATGAACATCATCATTTGCTGTGTTAACCGTGTTTGTTCATCGGTAGCTTTCGGCATCAAGACTTTTTGCTGCACGATGAATAAGATAATGGTCACGATTGGTAAAACGTTCATGAAA
>JANODQ010000823.1:0-1964 GCA_031412775.1 Pirellulaceae bacterium
CCTCGCTATTCAAGATGTGTCCCCCTTTTTTGCTGTCAACGGACATCGTTGAAGGGACTCGGATGCTAAGACCGGCATCTTTTTTGTCACCAAAAGTAATTTCGCCCTCAGTTGCGATGAAGTCCTGATGGAAGTCAATTAATCGAGTTTTACCATCAACGCGAAACACCAAGGTTCGTACTTCGCTAAAGATCTTTTTTCCATCTGGGCCGAGATAGTCGACTTCGCTCACGATGGTTGCTTGATTATCATCGGCACTCATCGAGCGAACGCTGCGGTGTTTCTGACTGCCAAGCTTGTCGACGCGTTCTTGGCTACTCGAAGGAATAACACCTTTCTTCTCAAAAGTCTTCGTCTCCGCCCATGAGTCTGCTCCGCCGATATCCTCGTGCCCGAACCATATGCCTCGATGATGATAGTGATCGGTCACCTCGCCTTCGACTTCTTTCATCGGAAAGCTACGAGTCATCGATTTTCCGGTCGGCCCATAGACTGGCCACAGATAACTTTTATTAGTTGCGGGATCTTGGAGGATGTATTCTGCAAAAGTTTGATCGCCAACTTTTATGATGATCTTCGTGTCGGACTGAGTAAGCGTAAAAACATGCTCAGCGGCCGTCGCGATCAAAGGTACGAAGTGCTGAATGGTTGCAAGAAGCACTAAGAAGCGGAAGCAAAAAGTGAGTTGCATGGAGGTAATCTCAGGTTGTTGGTTTGTTAGCGAGGTCGACTGGTAGGACTTGCTCATTGGATTGGGAGTTATTACTGTGTGATCGGGAAAGCGAGATTTCTTCGATCGACTGCCGTCGACAGATTATACCACGGGACTCGATTGCGGGAACATAAACTACCTGTAACGGAATTTTTCGGTTATGAAACCATAGAGAATGTATACTCAAACCAAATGCGAGTCATCCTTTTCCGTTTTCTTGACTTCAATGAAGCGAGATTGTTCATGCGTCCTCTAACAGTATTTCCGCTGGCGTTTCTCTTGGCAATTGCCGCCTTGCTGCCCCTCAGTTCTGATGGACTTGCAGCGCAGAAAGGAAATTCGGCAAACGCTGCGAAAGAACGCAAAGATGACGCGAAGGTTCAAAACGAGCGGCTAGACATCAATGAAGCTGAGAAGAAAATTCAGGCGAGTCTCAAAGAGTTGCGCGCAGTAGAAATTGAAGCAAAGAAATCGTCAGATGCATTCGTGAGTTCTAGTAAAGCACGAAACGAGACAATCAAGCGTTTAGAAAAGACCCTAGGAGACAAATTGGGACTACCGAAAGCCAGCGAGACGCAGCGAGCTGCGCAATTGGCCTACGACGAAGCGACTAAGCCATGGTTGGAAGCCATGAAAAAAGACCCTCAATACTCGACGGCAATTGAGAAGGCGGGACGAGCCGCGGGAATCCTGAAATCAATCGCGACAGAGTCGCAGCCTGATGAGTCGTTGCGCGAACAACAAGCTCAGGCCGCAATCGATATGGCTCAGTGGCGTACGACCGTAAGCTCCTATCTTGCGTCAGTTTCAGAGCTGAACCCCACCCGCGAAAAACTAGCAGCGGCTCAGAATAAACTTGCCGATTTGCGTTCACGGTTAAAGCAACAAGTCGAGTCCCATCCAGACCTAAAAGCTTCTGAAAGAGAACGCATTCAAGCCATGGATGCGAGTGAGAAAGACGAGCAGAAGGTTGCAACGCTCCGCAGGAAAGCGGCGTCGGAGCAAAGCAAGCTACTGGTAGAAAAATCGCAGCTTTCTAAAGCAATCGCACAAGACAAGCAGAATGATGGAAAGAGCAACAACAAAAACAACAACCAGAAAAAGAACGACAATAAAAAGTAGGATCGTACGAAAACGCGAAGGCATTCTGTATCCAACCGAGCAATTCTATAACACTAAGACATAGTTTTCGCCCCGGAATTGTCATCGAGAATATACCCATGGAAATGCATCGGTATGGGTGGCTGAGCTT
>JANODQ010000824.1:0-3760 GCA_031412775.1 Pirellulaceae bacterium
GCGTGCCATATGCGAATTTCGGACCTCGTAAAGTACCCGACAATCTGACGAATGAACAAGTGCTCTTTCTTACAGATATCTTTCCCACGGGTTATACCGGTATTGACTGGGGAAACGTTCAAGGCGGTGAGACAGTAGCTATCTATGGCTCGGGTCCTGTTGGTATTATGGCAGCCAAGAGCGCATGGCTACGGGGGGCTGGACGAGTGATTATTGTAGATACGCTCCAATATCGCTTAGATAAAGCCCAACAGACCGCCCATTGTGAAACAGTGTTGTGGGAAGACGACGGTAAGAACGTGATCGATTACATCCGGTCTGTCACGGGAGGCCGCGGTGCTGACGTATGTGTTGAAGCGGTCGGATTTGAGCCCGACAGGTCCATGTTAGATAAGACAAAAGCGATCGTGAATTTAGAACGCGGCTCACCTAAAGTCTTAGAAGCTTGCATGAGCGCAGTACGTCGAGGAGGGATCGTGTCTGTCTTGGGAGTTTATCCTACCACCTATGATAATTTCCCCGTTGGTCAATTTTTTGATAAGGGGATTATCTTGAGAGGTGGACAAGCACCGGCGCATAAGCACATTGATAAACTGCTCGCTTACGTGAATGAAGGTAAGGTCAAGCTGGATGATATTATTACCCATCGACTGCCCCTGTCTGAAATTGCACATGGATATGATATCTTCAAGAAGAAGGAAGACGGTTGCGTGAAGGTCGTGCTCGATCCTTGGGCGTAATGATCAAATAAAGTCTGTTATATTGTGCGCCCGTCGTTTCGTTCCCGCGCATTAGAGCGTGATTGATCGATTATGAAGCTGTAACGTTGCAATGCTTGTCAAGAAGTTTTTGCAAATGCTGCGGATCAATGGGCTTCGTGATGTAGTCATCCATTCCGGCAACGAGACATTCAGCTTTCGTGCCTGAGATAGTATGGGCGGTAACTGCAACGATCGGTGTGACAGTTGAGCCAGATTTGGACTCAAAATCTCTGATAAATTTTGTCACTTCGAAACCATTCATTTCAGGCATCTGTATATCCAAGAGCACGCACGCGTAGCGAGATGTTTGAATCTTGCTGATAGCTTCCGCAGCACTTACAGCTGTATCGTATGGGTAGCCGAATTCTTCGACCAAGTTTCTGAGAACAAGTAAATTGTCCAAAGTATCATCAACCAGAAGAATCTTAAGAAGATCTGGATGCGTCGATTCAAAATGCATTGCGTCCTCCTTACAATAGGCTAAAAAATAAACGTAGCATAAAAACCCACAAAGCTAATTGCAAAATAATGAATCGTGCAGTATTTGCAACTATATATTCCTTAATTGAAGCTTGAAGATTATTTATATCGAACTAACCTGGCAACTGCTAAATATAATTGAGTCAAAGGACCTGTCATGAGCCGCTTAGAACAATTTTTTAGTTCCAATTTCCTGGCTCCGCATGGATTTTGTTTTATGTGGCTTCCCGAATTGGTCTGGCTACATGTAGGAGCCAATGCTCTTATCGCGATAAGCTACTTTAGCATCCCGGTACTGCTCTGGCAGTTTGCTAAGAAGCGCCCTGACGTGCCTTTCCACAGAGTATTTATTCTGTTCGCCGCTTTTATCTTTCTATGTGGCCTCACCCATATTTTTGGAATTATAGTTCTTTGGTGGCCTGCATATGGCATTGAAGGACTGGTGATGCTGGCGACGGGTATCGTATCCGCCGCTACGGCGGTATTAGTTTGGCAAATACTTCCAAAAGCAATTACGCTACCGAGCATATCGGAAATCAAAGATTTAAATAGAATTTTGAAAACATCGAATGATGAGATTGAAGAAAAGATTTTAGAGCGTACTCAGTTGCTAGAGCAAACAAATTTGGAACTTAGAAGAGAGAAACATAAAGCGGATCAAGCAAATCTAGCGAAATCAGAATTCCTTGCAAACATGAGTCATGAAATTCGAACTCCAATGAACGCGATCGTAGGCTTGTCTTACTTGTTAAATAAAAGCCAACCCTTAACGCCCAAACAATCTGAATTTATAAGTGTTTTACAAACAAGTGCGAATTCTCTCTTAAGTCTCATCGACGATCTGTTAGATATCTCCAAAATAGAAACAGGTTCGATGCTTTTAGAAAATATCCATTTCACCTTCAGTGAAATAATTAATGATGTCTACAATATCGTCAAGCTGAAGGCAGATGACAAGAAAATTATGATCCGTGTTCGTAACGAGTGTGAGCAAGACTCATTTATAGGCGATCCTACAAGAATAAAGCAAATCCTTCTTAATTTACTGAGCAATGCGGTTAAATTCACTGAAAGGGGTGAGGTTTGTGTCACTGTTTCAAATACCGCGCGAGCACAGAAAAATATCACTGTTGTAAATGTGGAAGTTCTTGACACCGGAATCGGGATTGCAGCCGACAAACTAAACAACATTTTTGAAAAGTTTGTACAAGTCGACTCCTCCATGACTCGAAAATACGGCGGTACGGGACTAGGTCTTTCAATCACCCGCACATTCGTTGAGTTGATGGGCGGTACCATCCAAGTCGTAAGTGAGGTGGGGAAGGGCTCTTCGTTCAAGGTTACTTTACCCTTGATGAACTCGCCGGGGGCAAGGGAGAGTACAAGTGACACGGTTGAACGTGATGCGTTGAAATTAAACTCTGTTGTTTCACGTCCGATTTTAATTGTAGAAGATAACGAACCTAACATTTTAGTGTTGCAGTCTCATTTAAAAGAATGTGGTTATGAAGTCGACGTTGCCCGAAACGGCAACGACGCTGTGGAAAAATTTATCGCAGGTCGATATTCGGTTGTTCTGATGGATTTACAAATGCCGGAGCTAGACGGTCTTCACGCGACGTTACGCATCCGAGAATTCGAGCAGAGCACGGAAAGAAGTCCGGCTCACATCATTGGCTTGACGGCTCACGCCTCGGCGGCACATCAAGAGGAATGCATGCAAGTGGGGATGAACGATTATTTATCGAAGCCTTTTGATCCGGAAACACTGAGATCTAAAATTGAGCAGATTTTAAAAGTCTAGAACTTTCGCATTTGGGAGCCTGGTCTGACTCCTAAGATTTAGTCCAGATCGAGGGCGAAAATGAATTCGATATGGACACTTAGCGCGAGTGTTTTTGAATACCATAAAGAAAATTTATCACCGAAAAAATCCATAAAATTGTTAATTAAATCAGTAATCGGGGCCCGATACCCGACTAAACTAACAAAGGTGCCGCTTATTTAATTCGCAATTTTTACAGAGTCATTACCAGAGTCATTCGTAGCGTCATCCAAGTGTCATTTGGGTTCAAGTTTGGGACCTTTAGGGAAGGTCGCTGTTGCATTTGATTCCGGCCGTTGGGTGTCCATATCCTATCCGGATTCACTCCAGAACTGGACTCTCTTACAGGGGGGGGATCAAGTCGAAAAATCAGTGTCGATAGTCAAACACCTAATTTCAACGCTAACGCTTGTGCGACGCGCTCAAAACATTCCAAATCCGTATAGCGAACATCTTGGGCAACATCATTACTCATAAATATACCGCCAGTGTTTTCAATAGCCGCCGGCAACATCAAATTATCGAACAAATCAAAATTCTCAATAATGATGCCATCCGAACCCACTAACACGCCATTATTCTCAGTCGTTACGTCACCATCGTAATGATCCGATACCACTCGATCAGCAAAAAGGCGAGTGTCATTGGAATAACCATTCACCATTTTGCCCTTGCCATACATATACAAACATTC
>JANODQ010000825.1:0-3265 GCA_031412775.1 Pirellulaceae bacterium
TCGAGCAGTGAAAATTCAGCATTCTGATTAAGGCTCTTGACGAACTTGTCGACTTTCGGAGCTTGGAAATAGTCTTCGGGAAGTAGCGGGTTTTTCATCAAGAACGCTGCGGCCATGGGACCTGCAGGAGCGTTTGGATCAGGCTTCTTCGTGATCCACTTTTTCAAGCTTAAGTCCGCTTGTCCAGTCAATGATTTTGGCTGAATGGTTTTCACTTTACGAAGTGTTTCGCGAGACTGCGGATGATCTAGCGAATCGAAGTCACCGACCAAGACACCGAATCCTAATACTTTACGTTGATCTTGGTACTTCATCTTTTTCTGTCCACCGGTTTCGCTGAATCCTGATCCGGTTACTGAATTCGTGAAATCGAACTTCTTTGGCAACACGTAAGCCTTGAGTCGATATTGCTTGCGTAGTTCTGTCGCTAATTCAATCGCACGCTTTTCGGCATCTTCTTGTTCAAAAGAAGCGGCAAGTATCAACCACGGGCCATGCTCAGGAGCTAACTCCAATAAGGTTTCCTGTGGCTTGGCCGACTTATCGGTTGATTTCAAGAAACTCAGAAAGCTTGGTGGGTCTGCAAGCCCTTGGCAAGCAATTCCTAACCAAAGCGATAAAACTGTGACGGAGAAAATGAATCGGATTAGCATGATCGAGGGGGGCTCCGAGCAGTCAGGGAGTTGTAATATGCGTCGAAATCAAAGTGCCTGTAGTTGCTCGATTGATCTGAATCGAAAACTCACAGAAGCTTAAGTGATGTACTAGCAAATTCTGCCATTCGATTGCTAGGTGACTTTGAACTCGTTGCGTGTGCGGGAAAACTTGAGGCTAACTTGGATTGCTCTTCCTTTTTTGCATAGAAAAACAGTAAGTATTAAACGCAATCGAGTTAAGAATGCGCAATCACGATCATTAAATTGCTTTGTCGGCTGCAAAAGTACTCGATCATTGACTTGCACAAAACAGCCCTGCGTTAGAGCAAAGTTGTCTAACCAACCTGACATGGATGTCATCGGCTATGAAACGTTTTTCCATTGCTGCATCAGCGATTTTACTAACTTGTGGTTTAGCGTTTTTCGCGATTGCTGTAGCGCATCGCGACTCGCGCAATCAGGTGGATTCCGGGATTGAATCACGTCCCGAGTACGCAGATCAAGCTGTTGCTCCCATCGAAATTCAGTTTCCGCCCAAGAATGAATTGCGAGCCAGCCTGCACGAGGTCGGCTCGTTACGTTCGCCCAGCACATCGGTCCAAGAGAGTGCCAACGAAACTGAAAGTGATTCGTTTGACGCGCTTGCTGAGCCGCCGCGAATTGCTAATAGCGAACAGTTTTTAAACAAACCATTACCATCTGAAATGCTCATACATGGAGAGCAAAAAATCTCTAGTGAATCTGATCAACTAGAACCGACTCCATTCGCATCGATTCAAACGATCCAGAATGTTCCCTCACAAGACAAGCGTGTTCAAGGGCATGTCGAAGGGCCAACCGATGTTTTGAACGGTCCGTCGGATGTCCAACTCGCAGGAAGCTTTGAAGGCGGCATACAGCCACTTCCTCCGGCGAAACTTCTTCCTCCGCCTTCGGTCGTCACGCCACCTGTCGAAAGGCAAGGTCCCATTGGCAATTCTACGGCTGGCACCGCTCCAGTAGCGAACGCAGCCCCAGCGTTAATGCCACCCAGTTCATTTCCTTCGGTTCCTACTGCTACGGAGAATCGAGTGGTTGCATCACCCGGATTTGCTGTGCCGAGCAATGGGCCTGCAAAGCTAGGGCTGCCAACAAGTGTCGTTCCAGGTGCGTCGCCATCAGGTAACGTATCAAGAAATAATCCAGCGGCTTCGGCTGGTTCAGAGCGAGTCGAGTCCCCTTCAGGGTTCGCCGCGGGTTTACCGAATCCAGCTAGCGAAGCCCCATCTTTAACACGAGGTAGCAGTTTAAACGGCATTGGTACGGCGACGCCCTCACCCTTTGCGAAGCCAACTTCCTCTTGGCCAAATAGCACGATTCAAGCAGCCCAGCTTCTTTCCACGGAGCGAGCGTCTGCCCCTCAAGCGCCCTCGAACTTCCCATCAGCAACCTCTCAGCCGTCTGCTTTCCAATCGGTACCTAGCCAGATGATGAGCCCGCAATCCATGCAATCGCAGCCGACCAATAACAACCCACCAAATTCATCGATGACATTTAAACCCGAACCAGCACAAGCAGCGGAAGCATTTTTAGCGAGTAGTGCTCCTGGAGTTCGCCAGCTTGATGGTTCACAAAATCCGAGCTTACAAATACATAAGCGTGCTCCCGAGGAAGTCCAGGTTGGTCATCTTGCGACGTTTACACTACTGATTCGTAACGTGGGAACTGCGACTGCGTATGACGTCGTGATTACCGATTCGGTGCCGCGAGGGACGAGATTGTCCAAGACGAATCCACCGGCTCAGTCAAGAAACGATGGTGCATTGGTTTGGTCGCTCGGCGAGATGTCCGCTGGTAGTGAGCAGGTACTTACAGTGGAAGTCATTCCGGAAACTGAAGGAGAAATTGGAAGCGTTGCGAGCGTTACCTTTGCCGCACAAGCCTCCGTCCGCACGGTCAGCACGCAACCTAAGTTGGTTGTAAATCAGTCCACATCCGGAAAAGTTTTACTCGGTCAACCAGTCAAGATTCAAATATCGATCACCAATGAAGGGACCGGTGTGGCGCGCGGGGTATCGCTTGAGGAGGACGTCCCACCGGGGCTACGACACCCTATGGGCGCGACCTTGGGAGTACCGTTAGGCGATCTCGTACCAGGGCAGTCTCGAACGACTCAGCTAGAGTTAATTGGAGTAGAGCCAGGTGTTGTACAAAACCTTCTCCGAGCCGTGTCATCAAATGCTTCGGCTGCCGAATCGAGTGTGCCGATCGAGGTCGTTGCACCTCAACTGAGGTTAACTGCTGGTGGTCCCAAGTTGCGATACCTAGAACGTCCGGCAACGTATCAAGTAAATATCACAAACTCGGGTACTTCGATGGCTCACAACGTCGAAATTTTTGCTTATTTGCCACGCGGGATGCAATTCAACTCAGCAATCAACGATGGTGAATATCTCTCCGATCAGCATGCCGTAACCTGGGGGCTTGAGGAGCTAGCAGTCGGAGCGACAGCAACCACCGAAGTGACATTACTTCCCGTTGAAGAGGGAGACTATGTTATTCGCATGCAAGGCCGAGGAGATGGCGTAAAGTCTGAGCCTTTTGAAAAGCCACTTCGGATCGAAGGACAG
>JANODQ010000826.1:0-2972 GCA_031412775.1 Pirellulaceae bacterium
ATCGCTTCTTTTGCGATCGTCCTCATCGCGTTGACTTTGGTCTTTTCGACTCCTCACGGTCGAGGTCGCGTGGTTACAGCCGCGTCTCCCCGAACTTCAGAGGCACAGCCATGATCATGCACATGATCGGATGCAGCCACCACCAAACACCTCTGCACCTGAGACAGCGGCTAGCGTTCTCGCCCGAACAAGCCAACTCGGCTTTGGGATCGCTCAAGAGACGATTCCCTAACGTGGAAACCGTGCTCCTGAGCACTTGCAACCGCGTCGAACTTTACGCCGCAAGCAGTGATCCCTCGGGCGTTCCTGATGTTGGATTCCTGCAGAACTTTTTGCTCGACTTTCATCACCTAAACCCGATCGACTACGCAAACCACATGAAGAACTGCTCGGACACGGCTGCTGTCGAACATCTTTTCACGGTCGCTTCCAGTCTGGATAGTCTGGTTGTTGGCGAGTCGCAAATCCTTGCACAAGTCAAACAAGCCTACGAGATGTCTCGTTCGCATGAGTTCGCTGGTCCGATTGTCCATGCAGCTTTTCAACATGCTAGCTTAGTTGCAAAGCGAGTAACAAACGAAACGGAAATTCACTCAAGACGTATCAGCGTCCCAAGCGTGGCGATCAGCGAAGTCGCAGCAGAGTTCTTCGAACGATTCGATGACAAGGACATCTTGATTATCGGTACAGGTGAAATGGGCGAAGAGGCTCTTCGATACCTTCAAGACGCAGGAGCCGTACGCGTGCGACTGATTAATCGCACTACCGAAAACGCACGTGCGCTCGCAGCAAAATTTGAAAAGGAATATCAAGGTGCTTTACAAGTCTCTGTCGAACTTTGGGACAACCTACCGATCCGATTGATGACGGCCGACTTGGTGATCAGTACCACCTCCGCGACAGAACCGATAATGACGTTGGCGACTTACAAGTCGCTTCACGCTCAAAGGAAGAAGCAAGGAACGCAGCTTATCTTGGATCTCGCTGTTCCACGCGATTTTGAAGAGCCGATCGGGAACTTGTCGAATGTGTATCTGTACTCTGTCGACGATCTCCAAGCCGCTTGCGATCGCAACGTGGACTTCCGCCGCCAGCAGTGGCCACTTGCACGGAAAATCATCTCCGAGGAAACCTCTCGGTTTCTGGGCGACCTCCATCACCGTCACGCAGGTCCTACCATCGCAGCACTTCGCGCTCAAGCAAACCAAATCAAACAGCAAGAATTGGATCGCTTGAAAAACAGACTGCTGTCCCAGGGCGTTCACGATGAATCGCTTGAGGAGATCTCTCAATCCTTTGAGCGGCTAGTCAATAAGATTCTCCATCCGCCACTTCAATCACTCCGCGAAGAAAGCACCGGCGAACAACAAGCCACGTTACTCATGGCGCTGAAGCGACTGTTTAATATCAAAGAATAAGTGACGCTTCTCGGAGAACGCCACCACGTTTTGCTCTCAATCGCGCTCGTGCTCAATGTAATGGTGCTCGTGCTCGTTGGAGTGAATCGAATCGAGCAGGAGCACGAGCACGAAAAAGCAAAGTTTGTCATCGAAAGCATCACACCTATTGTTTGTCTTGATGGAATAACGGAGCCGATGACGCCAAGCAAGGGTGTTGACTTTGCCAAAGTTTGTTGTTTAGCACCGAATGAAATTGCATACGGGTTGGGAAAATGCCATTTTCTCACGCCTAGTTTGAGCCAGCAGAAAGAACCAAGCCGAAAGCAAAATGGATACCGGTTGCGGTGAATTTTGCGAGGAAAACGGGGTTTATGCTTTAACCAGACTTGTCGTTTTGTTATTCTTGAAGCTGGTAACCGTTCGCGACTGGAACGAAGCACACACCGTTCTTCGAACATTTTGGGTTTAAGTAGTAGTAAAAGTTAAAGGGTTCTCATGAGTTTAGTAAAATACTTTGACGGATCGAGTCGCGGACTTTCTTTTGAGCTTTTTCCACCCAAGGCCGAAGACGGCATCCCAGCACTCCTCGAGACTGTCGGCGAGCTAGCCCGTTACGAACCCGATTTCTACACATGTACTTATGGAGCAGGCGGATCGACTCAGAATCGCACGATGCAAGTCGCTACAAGCGTCAAGCAACGATTCCATGTCCCCGTCGCAAGCCATCTCACCTGCGTTGGTTCTACCGTCGATCAGCTTCGTGCTTACCTCCAAAATGCTTGGGATAATGGAGTCGAACACATTGTCGCCCTTCGCGGCGATCCACCCAAGGGCGAAACATCCTTCACAGCGATCGAAGGTGGACTTCGGTACGCAAACGAATTGGTAGAGCTTATCAAACGCGAGTTTCCTCATTTTGGAATCGCAGTCGCCGGCTACCCCGAGACGCACCAAGAGGCACCAAGCTTCGAAGTCGATCTTGAGAATCTCAAACGCAAAGTCGACGCTGGTGCTGACATCATCGTGACGCAACTCTTCTATCAGAACGAAGACTTCTTCCGCTTTTGTGACGCATGCGAGAAGATCGGAATCGATATTCCAATCGTCCCTGGCATCATGCCTGTTACCAATCTGGCTCAGATCAAACGCATCACGTCGATGTGCAAAGCCGCACTGCCAATGAGCTTCTTGGATAGGTTGGCTGAGAGCGATGACGCTCAGTGGCAATTCGGCGTCGGTGTGGAGTTCGCTCAGAATCAAGTTCGAGAGCTCCTGGATCAAGCAGTTCCCGGCCTCTGCTCCGACGCCGAACCTGGCGCAGCTCAACGCCCTCGCAAAGCTGTTTGCTCGCGAGTCTTCGTTGCCTGATTCGTCGCTGGCTATCACCGACTTCGCGAACCCGACGTCGGCCGATGCGTACGACGCTTCGCAGCGCGACCTCATCGACGAGGCAGACGGCGCGGTTGAGGACTGGTCGCCGGCCGTGAAGCGGTCGCACCTCCGGGCCCTGGCGATTCTGAATGACGAGACCGAGATCCCCGAAGAGTGGCAGACGATCGAGGGTAAGTGGCG
>JANODQ010000827.1:0-3560 GCA_031412775.1 Pirellulaceae bacterium
GCAGCGGATCAGCTAGCCGGATGGATCGGCGAGAAGAATGTTTTTCAAGGTTCTATTTTGGATTATCCCGAGAGCAGCACATCTGATGTAACACTTATTAAGGGAGTCTTGATTCATATTAATCCAGATCAGCTACAGCAGATCTACGCCAAGCTGTACGAAAATTCGCATCGATGGATCTTGGTGTGCGAGTACTACAACCCAACGCCTGTAAGCATTTCCTATCGCGGATTCCAAGATCGACTTTTCAAGCGAGATTTCGCTGGCGATATACTTGATCGATACGCGGACGTTGAGCTAGTCGATTATGGTTTCTCTTACCGTAGAGATCGAGCCTTTCCACAAGACGATATCACTTGGTTTCTGCTAAGCAAAGGGAATAACTCAACTTCGTCTACGCGTTAAAGGCTTAAGGACTGATCTATCGATGAAGATTGCTCATTATGACACTAGTAATTCTGCTCCACTAATCATTGCGGAGATGTCTGGAAATCACAATCAATCGCTTGAGCGTGCTTTGCAAATCGTGGATGCGGCAGCCAAGGCGGGAGCCCACGCGATCAAGCTCCAAACCTATACGGCCGACACGATTACTCTCAACTCCAAAGAGCCAGGATTTGTTATCGATGATGCCGATAGTCTTTGGAATGGCCGAAATCTTTATGATCTCTACCGCGAAGCACATACACCTTGGGAGTGGCACGCTCCGATCATGAAACGAGCCGCAGAGCTTGACATCATCTGTTTTAGCTCACCTTTTGATGAAACTGCCGTTGACTTTCTTGAGTCGCTGGATGTACCTGCCTATAAGATCGCTTCCTTCGAGAACATTCACATCCCATTGATTCGAAAGGTTGCGGCTACCAAGAAGCCGATCATCATGTCGACCGGGATGGCAAGCCTCGCCGAATTGGAGGCCGCCGTGCAAGCGGCTCGGGAATACGGCTGTTCCGATTTAACTTTACTCAAATGTACGAGTACTTATCCAGCAACGCCTGCCAGCAGCAACCTACGCACGATACCCCACTTGAAATCCTTGTTCGATTGCTCCGTAGGCTTGTCGGATCATACGATGGGAACTGGCGTATCTGTCGCAGCCATAGCTTTGGGAGCAGAAGTCATCGAAAAGCATTTTACGCTATGTAGGGCCGACGGAGGTGTAGATAGCGCTTTCTCTTTGGAACCTGATGAATTGCGAATACTAGTGACTGAAACCGAGCGAGCATGGCAGTCACTAGGTAAAATACAATACGGTCCAACAACTTCTGAATTGAAATCGCTCATATTTCGCAGATCGCTTTATATCGCTCAAAATCTTCAAGCAGGCGACGTTCTCTCCACCGCCAATCTTCGTTGCGTGCGCCCGGGATTCGGTCTTAAGCCCGAGCACTTCGATCAAGTTGTTGGTAAACGTGTGATCAAGGATTTAGCATGCGGGACTCCTTTGAAATGGGAGCATCTCCTTGCCGATTGAGGAAGTTACTACTGACAGTTCTGGCTAAACCGACAAACCAAAGGATCTCGATTGAAAACTAGAGTTGGCATCATTGACTACGGAATGGGGAATCTGACCTCCGTCAGGAATGCTCTACTCAGTTTGGGCGTTGACGTAGAGGTAATGGAAAACGCTAAAGCTTTACGCAACGTCTCACATGTGATCCTTCCCGGCGTAGGAGCATTTGGAGACGGGATGGCCAATCTTGGAAAACGCGGATGGCTTGATTCCATGGAGACGGACATTCGGCAAAAAGGGAAGCCTATCTTGGGGATTTGTTTAGGCTTGCAGCTATTTGCCAAACGAAGCTTTGAACATGGATGCCATGAGGGGTTGGGATGGATTGCAGGAGAAGTTGTTCGTTTCGAATCGGCAGATGGCTCCCTCCGCGTGCCGCACGTTGGCTGGAACGATGTCCAAGTAGTCGATCGGTCTCGATGTTATCGCGAGGGAATCAAGGAGGATCCGATTGTCTACTTTGTGCACTCTTTCCACCTAGTTCCCGAGGACCCATCCATCGTGGACGGTTGGTGCGAATATGGAAAGCGCTTTGTGGCTAGTCTTGCTTCCGACGCTGTGTGGGCAGTACAGTACCACCCAGAAAAAAGCCAAAAACAGGGGCTTAAGATCCTCGCGAATTTCTTAACTAATCCATTTAGCTAGTACTTTTTATGTTGCGGCATCGATTGATTCCCATTCTCCTCTTGAAGAACGGCTTGCTCGTTCGCAGTGAGAGCTTTGAGATTCATCAGATCATTGGCAACCCGCTTTATGAAGTGCAACGATTTAATCAATGGAACGTTGACGAGTTGATCTACTTGGATATCACGACCGCTGGTGGCTACGATTTGCGACGCGATGATCACAAGACCAAGGGGCTGACGAGTTCGCTAGAGATTTTGGATGAGGTCAGTAAGTCTTGCTTCATGCCACTGACCTGGGGAGGGAGGATTCGTTCGATCGAGCAAATGCATACGATCTTCAGTCGTGGTGCTGACAAGATAGCGATCAACACGCTTGCGACGCAATCGCCGGAAACCATACTCGAGGCCGCGCGAAGGTTTGGCAATCAAGCGATCGTGGTTAGTGTCGATGTGAAGACCGAATCATCCGGGCGGCGTGAAGTCTACGCTGGCGGCGGAAAGATACCGACTGGAATGGAGCCTATCCAATGGTGTCAACGGGTCGAACAGCTTGGGGCCGGCGAGATACTTCTGCAATCGATCAATCGGGATGGGTGCGGCGAAGGCTATGACCTAGAGCTGATCCAAGAAGTATCTGAAAGCATTCGCATACCAGTTATTGCATGTAGTGGAGTCGGACGGTTTGAAGACTACGCAAAAGCGATTCAACGTGGAGCCTCGGCGGCCGCAGCCGCTAACATTTGGCATTTTAAAGAACTAAGCGATCGTCAAGGCAAGCGAGCGATGGCCAGAGCAGGTATTCCAGTAAGGATATAGAGGCAATCCATGGAGTGGTGTACGCATTGTGTTTATCCTGTCGTGACTGCGACGCCAACTTCGTTCGATTCAGACGGGCGATGCTCGGGTTGTCGTGTCGCGTCGCAACGCAATGCGATTGACTGGGATCGTCGGTATGAAATGCTCAAAGAGTTGACCGACGAGTATCGTTCAAAATCAAACTACGACATTTTGATTCCAGTCAGCGGTGGCAAAGACAGTTATTTCCAAGCCCACATTGCTCGATCGCTTGGATTAAAAATACTTCTAGTGACATACCATGGCAATAATTACATGGAGGAAGGAGAGTACAACCTTCATCGCATGCGCGAGCTGTTCGATGCCGATCATGTAATCATTCATCCAAGTACACCAACTCTTATCAAGATGAACCGTATCGGTTTTCGCTTACAAGGGGATATGAACTGGCATAATCATTGCGGCATTTTTACAACGCCTATTCAAGTCGCAGTTAGGTATAAAGTACCGCTCATGATGTGGGGCGAGCATGGCTTTATGGACTTGGGCGGAATGTACTCCTATAACGACTTTGTGGAGTTCACTGCAAAATTTCGGCTCGAACACGGGCAAAGGGGTTATGATTG
>JANODQ010000828.1:0-3240 GCA_031412775.1 Pirellulaceae bacterium
CAAACGCAGGTACAAACGTGCATTCCAATGTTCGATATAGAGACCTTCGCAATAGAACTCGATAGCAAACATTTACTTTTTAACTTCACGAGAAGTCCGATGATTTTTTCGAGAATCACTTGGCCTTATCGCTTTCTACGGTCGGCTTTGTAGGAAATATTTTTTCTTGAGTCGTGAACATTTTTGCCGAATCGATTACTGATGCGGCAAGTTCTTCATCCAGACCTTGGACCAGGATGACTCGCTTGTCATCTTGTTGGATCGATAGCTTCCATCGGTTTGGGTTTGGTGTCTCGCTGGTCGCTTCGGCGTTTTCCTTTGCTAATTCATTTAATAGTCGAATCTTGCGTTCTACATACATCTTGTAGGTAGCAACAAACTCCTCGGCATCTGCGACAGAATCCCAAACAGAAGCCCAAACAACTGCACGATTCGTTTTACCGTCGTTCGGTTTTGATTCGTAGACTTCGTAACGATCTCCATCCCAACCGGCAGCGGCCTTACGTTGAACGTCGACATCGCCGAGCATGATCGCTGTTTGAAACTCGCCCATGCAATTGCCGCCCAATTGATTCCATCCGTCACCAAGTAATCCGTCTGCTTTCGGTATGGTGATTGTTACGGGTTGATCTGGTTGAAAGAGATACTTTTCGGGATGCAGGATTTGTTCAGTACTTACCGGTGGCGACGCAAACGCTCGATCGATCTCACGAAAGCGATCTCGCCGAGTAAGATAGATCGAGAAGGCCATTCCGTTCATGTACGGGAACAACAATGATTCGCGGAAAATCTTAGGAGCCGTTCGATACGTGCTACCACTGGCAATTGGCAAAGTCAATCTAAGCATTCCGAACATGGCTTCGGCAACTTTGGGATCCATCTGAAGCAGATCTTCGCTTGTGCCGTCTGCTCGACCCATGTCGACGAACATCACAAGTGTCGCGTCACCTTCAACAAGCGAAGAATACGCAAGAGTCATATCATCGTCTTCCGAAACAAGTTTCGTTTGCGATTCAAGATCGAATAGTTGGTCTTGCAACGCGTGCGTCAATTCGTGGGCTAATGTTGTCTTCTGCTCTTCTTTGTCGAACGAAGAGTCAGACTTAGAAAACCAACCAAAGATCCCTTTCTGTTTTGCCTTGGCATCATCGGACGGATTGTCGTGAATCAGCACCATCGCTTTGGTTCTGGGATCATAGAATCCACCGACTTCTTCCGTGTAAAGTTTGATCATCGTTTTCTCGATGTTCAAGTACTCGGGGGCCAGTCCGAAGACTTTGAAGGTCGCTTCCATTAGATACAACTCGGCAGGTGTTAGCTCCAGTTTAAACTGCTCGGTCATCTCCTTTGCTAGCTCCTCGCGATTCATGAGCTTTGGCTTTACCATTTCCTTGAATGGTTTGCCACGCAAATCAGCTACGACGCTCATGTACGCTTCGGTGTATTTTTCGACCGCTTGTTGGTACTTCCCTTGGTCCGCAAATCGATCTCCATCCAGTGTGAGTTGTTCGATTTGTTTCGTTGTCAATTGCTTCGGTCGTTGAGGCGGCGCTGCAGGCGTTTCACCACGAACATTGGATACTGCATTGGTTAACGCAAGCATGAAACATAACGCTCTCCAAGTCGAAAAGTAGTGGGCAAAACGAGATCGTAAAATCATGGGAGTGTTTATGTTGAAATCAGTTTGGAAGCGAGGTAGTCGTACTGGCTGTCAAGTCATGTGCGAGCGATGTAGGATTTTGGAGGCCTTAATATAAACAAGGCAAACCGTCTTCTCGATTTTGTTCGACTCGCGTCGCACAGGGGGGTAACATCGAACGCGTAACAAGCTTAACATTTGTGACGTGAAAAGTGCTATAGCGACGACGCCAGACTTGGATCTGAAGTTAGAACGAAAGCATTTCACTTTGCTCCCTAAACCCCTTGTGAATGGCGTTTTTCGGGCTTCTAAGTGTCTATTTACGGATCAGAATTTAATATGCGAACTTTTACTCGACTTTCAATCTGCTGGCTGTTTTTGTTTTCGTATGGGAATTTTGCTTTGAGCCAATCATCAGACACGGCGTTGAAACAATTGTTCGAGGACTATCACGAACAGTTCCTCATTCTGTTTCCATTGGAAGCGACGGCGTTCGGAGATAGTCGATACAACGATCTTCTACAGATTGACATCGACCCCGGATTTGCGCAGAAAGAGTCGCAGTTTTATCGTCAAACGCTTCGTCGGCTTGACGCAGTCGATCTATCCAAGGCAACCGAAACGAATCGACTCGCCGCCGAGATCCTTCGGTACGAGCTCAACCAACGACTTCTCGGATTGAGTTTTGACGTGGACCGAATTCCCTTTCATCAATTCGACGGACTTCCACTTTCATTTGGACAAATGGGAAGTGGGGCTGGAATCCAACCATTTAAGTCTGTCAAAGATTACAACAACTGGCTCAAACGAGTAGACGCATTCGCAATCTGGTGCAAAGCAGCCATCGAGCGATTTCGCGATGGGATCAAAGACGATTATGTACTCCCTAAGATTCTTGTCGAGCGAATGATTAAACAGATGCTCGATCCTTCGATTGTTAGTGAAGACCCTGAAAAAAATCTGTTCTACGGCCCAATTAATTTGTTACCGGCTAAGTTTTCCGATGCCGAGAAATCCACTCTTACCGCCGCTTATAAAAAAGCGATCGTCGAAGTGATTGTCCCCTCGTATCGTTCCTTGGGAGAGTTTCTTCGCGACGAATATCTTCCGAAGGCGCGGGCTACGTCGGGACTTGTTGGATTGAAAGGTGGTCTTGAGCAGTATCAGTACTGGGTCCGACGCTGGACGACTACAGCTTTAACTCCAGACGAAATTTACGAGAAGGGAAGACAAGAGGTCGATAGAATTCTTGATGAAATGGAATCGGTTAAACAAGAGATGGGCTTTAAAGGTACGCTCGCCGAGTTCTTTGTTCACTTACGAAATGATGCGCGCTATAAACCTTTTAAAACTCCTGAAGAAGTACTTGCCTTTTTCACTGCGATTCAATCGACGCTAGAACCTCAGCTTGCGAAAGCATTCTCGAATCGACCGAAGACTCCATTTGAAATAAGACGAACAGAATCATTCCGTGAGTTGACGGCAAGCGCGGAATACCACCCAGGCTCGGAAGATGGCTCTCGACCAGGAATTTTTTACACTCCGATTCCCGATGCGACTCAGTTCAACATCACCAGCGGCATGGAGTCGTTGTTTCTTCA
>JANODQ010000829.1:0-8503 GCA_031412775.1 Pirellulaceae bacterium
CACAAGATTGCACAAGAAGGACTGAACCGATTTCCCGACAGTGTTGGCTCGAATCGCTGCTTCAATTTGATCCAAGAAATCGAAGCCCCCTCGGCGACAGTAAGCACTGAACGTGTTTGGTCGGATCCTTGGCCGACAATCGATGTTCGTTACCGCAACACGTCCAAAATGTACTTGCGACTCGTTCGTTTCGACTTCGATTCATTCATACGTCGCGAGAATTGGAATCCGGGTTACTTTGATTTCAACGATCGTCGTTCGATCTTACTGCAAAGCCCGATCAAGAGCTGGTCGATCGATTTGCCCAAAACCGACGACTTTCAAGAGCGAGTCGAAATGGTCGCGGTTCCCAAGGACATTCCGCTTGGAAGTTACGTCTTGATCGCGTCGAGTGATCCTCAGTTTTTGGACAAAGAGCAACAGTTGAGCTTGAACGAAATCTGGGTCAGTAAGCTCGCTTTGGCGATGCGAACGGATCAGCTAAGTGGCCACATCGAAGGCTTCGTGGTCGATTCCAAATCCGGCGAGCCAATCGTTGGAGCACAGGTCGCAGGTTGGCAACGAGGCGATCGCAATCAAGTCATCGTCGTGGCTCCTGTGAAGTCAGACAAGAACGGGATGTTTCGCTTTCCAGCGGCAACTCGACGAGGGCTCTATCTCCTCGCATCGCATCAGGGTGACAAACTTTCTTCGGCTAACTCGCTTGATCTTTACGTTGGCAATTACGAGCAACCTCCCGTTCAACAGACGCAATTCTTTACGGATCGCGCCATTTATCGACCGGGCCAAACGATCCAATACAAAGGGATCTGCATTCGATTCGATCATGACAAAGACACCTATGGAGTGCTCGCCAACCACCCGGTTTCGATCCTCTTTTCGGATGCGAACGGAAAAGAAATTGAACGGCAGCAACACAAAACCAATGCGTTCGGTAGCTTCAGTGGAAGCGTTACTGCGCCTCGGGATCGATTGATGGGCGCGATGTACTTGCGAGTCGAAGGAAATCCGCCGGGACAAACATCTATTCGTGTCGAGGAATACAAGCGACCCAAGTTTCGCGTCGAATTGGCTTCACCGAAAGTAGCAGCCAAGCTGGGCGATACGGTGACCGCTTCAGGAAAAGCGACTGCCTACACGGGCGTTCCAATCAACGATGCCAAGGTCCGTTGGCGAGTCGTTCGCGAAGTTCGCTATCCGATTTGGTGGGCTTGGCGATGCTGGTGGTGTCCTCCACAACCAGGTCAAAGTCAAGAAATCGCACACGGCGAATCGACTACGACTGCTGACGGTTCCTTTGAAGTCACCTTCGTTGCGAAACCTGACAAATCAGTAAGCATCGAAAGCGAGCCGACCTTTGAATACAAAATCTATGCCGATGTTACCGACACAACCGGTGAGACTCGGTCAGACGATCACGATATCAAACTGGGCTATACAACGCTGGCAGCAAGCATGACTGCCGCATCGTGGTTGACAACGCAATCGCCGACTGCGATCTCCGTTTTGACAACGACTCTTGATGGCGATGGCCAAGCGGCAAATGGTACCGTGCGAGTCTACGCGCTCCGAGAACCGGATCGAATCGTAAGGCCAAGCTTGGCAAACGAAAACCAACCCCGGAATCTCATTCCACGCATGCCCGGAAGTGATGACAAAACGGGCAACGCATCTGGTATTACATCTGATCCCAACTCGTGGCCGCTCGGAGAAGTCGTTGCTGAGCAAGCATTCACTACCGATGGTGCGGGTAAAGCATCTACGGAGTTTGCTTTAAAAGCGGGCCTTTATCGGGCTGTGCTTGAGACGCGTGATTCGTTTGGCAAAGAAGTCAAAGCGATTCTTCCGCTGCATGTTTTGAATCTCGAAGCGAACAAGCCGGAAGTAAAACTGGCGGAGTTCCTTGCGATTAAATCCGACTCGGTCGAGCCTGGTAAATCATTTGAAGCGCTTTGGGGAAGCGGCTATGAATCAGCACGAGCTTATATCGAAGTTGAGCATCGTGGAAAACTGTTGCAAAGTTACTGGACCGATTCGAAACAAACGCAAAAGCGAATCTCGCAAGAAGTCACCGAAGCCATGCGCGGTGGCTTTCATGTGCGTGTGACAATGGTCCGCGAGAACCGTGCGTTTACACGTTCGCAGTTCATCGATGTTCCTTGGACAAATAAAGAGCTATCGATTAAATGGGAACGCTTTGTATCGAAACTGGGTCCTGGTCAAAAGGAAACATGGACCGCTGTCGTTACCGGAGCAGATGCAAAACGTGTTGCCGCAGAGATGGTTGCGACGCTCTACGATGCCTCGTTGGATGCCTTTACCGAACATCAATGGATTCGGTCTTTCAATGTCTTTCGTCGCGAGCAATCGTCGGTCTATTCTCAATTCGCCAATACCTCCAGACAGTTCTATGTCCCCTTTCCAGCATGGCGTCCCAAGCTGCGCGATGGCTCGCTGACGTACCCAAGGCTTCCCGAATCGTTGATCAGCAGTCGTTATGGCAACATACGATTCGGTGGGCGAGCCATGCGAGGAATGATGATGGAATCGGAAATGGCTTTCAGCGACATGCAGTCGGCACCGGCTCCAGCGATGTCCGCGATGGTAGCCGATGATTTCGGAGCCAACGCCCGCGGTGGCGGAACACTTGCCGAAGGCGAGATGCTTGCCAAAAGTGCCGCTGGACAATCAGTCGGTAATGGCCAGGGCACTAACGTGCAGTCGGGTGGAAAAGAGATCGATCTATCCAATGTCACGGCTAGAAAAAATCTGAATGAAACGGCTTTCTTTTTTCCGCAGCTTGTCGCCGGTGAAGATGGATCGGTGCGCATCGAATTCACGATGCCGGAAGCGCTCACGGAGTGGAAGTTCTTTGGCTTTGCACACGACTCGCAACTTCGATCGGGATTGCTATCCGACACGGCAGTGACTTCCAAGGACTTGATGATCCAACCGAATCCGCCTCGATTCTTACGCGAAGGTGACATCGTCGAGTTCACAGTCAAAGTCAGCAACCGATCGGCGACGCGTCAAAGCGGAAGCGTGCGTCTGAACCTAAGTGATGCGAGGACACTTGCATCAGTCGATGTTCAGCTTGGAAACACGAGTGCTGAGAAGTCGTTTGATATCGCGGCTGGCGAATCGCAATCGTATGCGTGGCGATTAAGTGTCCCCGATGCGATTGGCTTTCTGACTTACAAAGCAGTCGGTTCAACGGGACGCATCTCGGATGGTGAAGAGGGATTTTTGCCTGTCTTGTCGCGACGAGTCTTGGTGACAGAATCGCTGCCGCTCCCGATTCGTGGCAAGCAAACCAAAGACTTTGATTTTGTAAAGCTTGGTCAATCAGCCGAATCCAAAACGCTCCAGCATCAATCACTCACAGTGCAAATGGTTTCGAATCCGTCATGGTATGCGGTGATGGCCCTCCCTTACTTGATGGAATTTCCTCACGAATGCAGCGAGCAGGTTTTTAATCGCTTGTATTCCAACGCGCTCGCGCAGCATATCGTGACCAGCGACCCAAAGATCGAACGCGTCTTTGCCCAGTGGCGAGGCACACCCGCACTGGATAGCCCGCTGGAGAAGAACGAAGACCTGAAGTCGGTCCTGCTAGAGGAAACGCCATGGCTTCGTCAGGCTAAAGATGAGAGCCAATCACGCCGAGAAGTAGGTGTCTTGTTTGATCAAAATCGGTTGAATTCTGAGTTGCAGCGAGCACTTGCAAAACTCACCGAAGCACAACGCGAAGACGGTCAATGGCCATGGTTTCCAGGTGGACCGAAGAACGAATTCATTACGCTTTACATTACAACCGGCTTTGGTCGATTGAGGCACTTGGGTGTCAACATTGACGCGAGCGTAGCCATTCGATCGCTCGAACGATTAGATGCTTGGGTGATGGAAATGTATGAGAGGATCAAGCCAGAGGATCGCGAGAAAAATCATCTTTCGACAACGATCGCACTCTATCTTTACGGCCGCAGTTTCTTTCTCGACGACATGGCCATCTCGCCGGAGCGTCGCGTCGCCGTCGACTACTGGCTGGGGCAAGCGCGAAGCCATTGGCTATCGCTCGGTTCGCGACAAAGCGAGGCTCATCTCGCGGTCGCTCTCAAACGCTTCGGTGACTTGAAATCTGCACAAGGAATTATGGCTTCGTTGAAGGAGCGATCGGTTACAAGCGAAGAGATGGGAATGCATTGGCGTGACTTGGAAAACGCATGGTGGTGGTACCACGCACCGATTGAATCGCAAGCGATGATGATCGAAGCCTTTGACGAAGTGATGAACGACGTAGAATCGGTCGAGTCGTGTAAGGTTTGGCTTCTGAAGCAAAAGCAAACTCAAAATTGGCGCACAACCAAAGCAACTGCCGATGCGGTTTATGCAATGTTGCTGCGTGGTACAAATATGCTCGCATCGGACGAACTGGTTCAAGTCTCGTTGGGAGGAAAACTTATTCAGCCCGAGACCGTCGAAGCAGGAACAGGCTTCACGGAAACTCGATTTACACGTGGTGAGATCACTCCCGAGCAGAGCAAGATAACAGTCACCAAAGTCGACGAGGGGGTCGCTTGGGGAAGCGTCCACTGGCAGTATCTCGAAGACATCAGCAAGGTGACTCCCCATGACGGGACACCACTTAAACTGACGAAAGAGCTTTACCTGAAGAAGAACACATCGAAAGGACCGTCGCTCGAACGAGTGAGCCAAGCGATCGCGGTTGGCGATGAATTGGTGGTGCGTATCGTCTTGCGTTCCGATCGCGACATGGAGTTTATCCATCTGAAAGATCATCGAGGCAGCGGAACCGAACCGGTAAATGTCCTGTCGCAATACAAGTATCAAGATGGACTTGCCTACTACGAATCTACACGTGATACGGCAAGCCATTTTTTCATCGACTATCTCCCGAAGGGAACCTATGTCTTCGAGTATTCAACACGCGTTCAGTTACGCGGCGAATATCAAACCGGCATGGCCGCCATCGAGTGTATGTATGCACCCGAATTCAACAGCCACAGCGAAAGCTTGCCAATCCGAGTTGAATAAGAAGTTGGCAGGGGGAAGTAGGCAGTAGGCAGGGGGCAGTTGACAGTAGGCAGTAGGCAGTAGGCAGTGGTGGTTGATGAGAGCTGAGCCGATGGTGCTAGCTACGGGTTTTGTTTTTGCTTTAGATTAAAAATTGTGGATGTTGCAATGAACTATTTTTCGAGAGATGCGATGCTAGTCAAAATTGTTTATCGATTGCTTCTGCTGGTTTTTGCTTTCGGTTTCGTATTCGATTTCAGCAATACCCGTAGCAATACATCCACGCGGTTGGTGGCTGAAGAACCATTGCAACTGGAAAGCTATATTCGGCTGCACTATACGAAGCACGAATACATGATTCCGATGCGGGATGGTGCCAAGCTGATGACATCGGTGTTTGTTCCTAAAGACACAACGAAGCAATATCCATTTTTGATCAAACGGACTCCTTACAGCGTGCGACCCTATGGCGAAGACAAGTATCCTGCGAAGCTTGGCCCGAGCGAACATTTTGTCAAAGCGAATTACATCTTTGTGAACCAGGATGTGCGAGGTCGATTCGCTTCCGAAGGGGAATTTGTTCACGTGACTCCTCACATCACGAAGAAAATAAAACCGACCGACGTCGACGAAAGTTCGGATACGTTTGATACGATCGAGTGGCTGCTGAAGAATGTCTCCAACCACAATGGTCGAGTTGGAATGTATGGAATTTCTTATCCCGGATTTTACGCAGCGGCAGGGATGATCGATGCGCATCCAGCGCTGAAAGCCGTCTCGCCACAAGCTCCGGTTGGTGACTGGTACTTTGATGACTTTCTCCATCACGGTTCTTTTTTCTTAGCACACGCCTTCAAGTGGCTTGCACTCAATTCAACCGATCGTCCTGTGCCGACAACCGAGCCTGCGAAGCCTTACGAGTATCCGACAACGGATGGTTACAAGATGTTCTTGGAAGCCGGTTCGATTGAAAGCATCGACAAGCAGTATCTCAAAGGAACGATTCCTTTTTGGAAGGAGATGATGCAGCATCCGAATCGTGACGAGTTTTGGCAGAAGCGAGCGATCATTCCTCATTTGAAGAACGTTGCCCCAGCCGTGATGACCGTCACAGGTTGGTACGATGCCGAGGATCTCTATGGCTCGTTTAAGACATATCAGTCGATTGAAAAACAAAACCCAGATGTCAGTAGCGTCTTAGTTGTCGGGCCGTGGCATCATGGTGGTTGGGCTTCGACCGATGGCGACAAGCTTGGGAAGGTTTCGTTCGGATCAAAAACGGCTGCTTTTTATCGTTCTGAGATTGAACTTCCGTTTTTTGAAAAGCATCTCAAAGAGGAAGACGTAGCATCGCTTTCGGAGGCCACGGTATTTGAAACTGGTTCGAATGTGTGGAGAACTTTCGATCGGTGGCCGCCGGTAAACACGGAAGCAAAACAACTTTTCATGCACGAAGGAGGACGCTTGGCATTTGAAGTACCAAATAAATCGAAGTCGACCAACGCGTTCGATGAATTCATCAGTGATCCCAACAAGCCCGTGCCATATAGCGAAACCATCACACCGGAGATGACGATCGAATACATGGTCGATGATCAACGGTTTGCATCGAGACGTCCTGACGTGGTCACATATCAGACAGAAGCTTTCACCGAGGATATGGTGATTGCCGGTCCTATCGAAGCCAATCTTTGGGTTTCGACCACAGGCACAGACGCTGATTGGATTGTGAAGCTGATCGATGTTCATCCGGATGCCCCCGCATCAACACCAATGAGTGGCTATCAAATGTTGATACGAAGCGAAGTCATTCGAGGCCGATTCCGCAACGACTATGCCAAGCCTGAGCCGTTTGTTTCAGGCGAGCCCACGCGAGTGCGAGTCGAGCTATTGGATGTGCTTCACCGTTTTCAAAAAGGACACCGATTGATGGTCCAAATCCAAAGCACTTGGTTCCCGTTAGTCGATCGCAATCCGCAGACTTATGTTCCTAACATTTACTTCGCACCACTCGAAAGTTTTAAAAGCGCAACGCATCGAATCTTTCGATCGGTCGAACACCCCACCAGCTTGAAGCTCGGTGTTCTGCCCACGAAATAGATGTTGATGTCAGGCACCTGCCAATAGTTGGCGTGTTACTGGATAGAATTCAATTTGCTGTTCTCTTACGAATCTTGAGAATTTGTCCTGTTGCGATTGGAACTGGATCTACTGACCAATGTTTTCTACTGTTTGTCCGTCGTTTCTTGCTGCGAGATTTCGGAATGTTTGAATCTCGACATTGGTAGAGATGAACTGAGTTGACCCGTCCATCAGTACGAAGTAGCAACCACCAATGTGCGCACTCCAAAAGCCTCCGGGACTACCTGTTGGCGCATTTGGGCCGCCCGTTCGAACGTGAACAGCCGTTGCTGTAATCGGTGGACGGCTGGTCGCTCCGAAAACCTGGTTTCTTTGTGCAGCAATCGCCGGCGAAAAGACAGTTCGCGAGTTGGGGATCACGCCAGCCCAGCCAACGGGACAAAACATACTGGACCGTTCCCCAATTCCGATAGTTGCGGAAGTTCCGTCGGTGATCGCTGAAAAGGTGATCGGTTCGTTACGATGAAACATTCCGTTGAATGGCTGCTCTTCATACATGGCACTGTAGCTAGGCGCATCCGCCGGATTTCCGCCGCCCAAACAGCTTACGTAGCTATTTGCCGCCAAGTCGTTGATTCCAATCGTCTTGGGAAAAGCTTCGACCGGAACAAGCCAAGCATCGCTGGGGCATCGATAGACCGAGATTTTTGAGCTTCGAGCCGCTCGATTGACCGGATCCGTAATTGGACGGCCAAAGTCAATCTTGCGATGGACTTCCGCCTGTTCGATGAACGGCAAAATCATCGCGTAGGAACTCCAACCAGGACCAGTTTCGGGTACTCCATCGTTGCCGGCTCCCGACCAAACGCCGGTAACTTGCGAGATAAACCCAGGCGGGAAAGTCTTGTAAGTCAACTCGTAATTGTGGAGTGCGATCCCCATTTGACGAAGGTGGCTTGAGCACTGCATTCGCCGCGCAGCTTCGCGAGCCTGTTGAATCGCCGGAAGCAGTAGCCCAGCTAAGATCCCGATAATCGCGATCACTACCAGCAGTTCGACAAGCGTGAACCCATCGAAACGCGGGTGTTTGGCTCTGAAACGGAGAGAATTTCGAATTGAGTTGGTCATTGGGGCCACCTGGATGTGCGAAGTGCTACTGAGACTCAGTCTCATGATTTTAGCGATGCAGGTAGTTTTTACAACTGCTCATGCGAAAAATGTTTTGCGAGTCATTTTGGGACTCCGAATCGGAAAGATGCGGTCGTGAATCTCAGATAAGAAATTCATTTGGTTTCTTCAGGATGTACGTACCTTTGCGTGAGCATTGATTTACGAAGTTCTTAATTTTTGGTTGGCGATACCCAAGTTCATCTGGTGGCGATCAGCG
>JANODQ010000830.1:0-2240 GCA_031412775.1 Pirellulaceae bacterium
TCGAGTCTGAATTGGAATCTTTTGAAAGTCTGTTTCATCGACTCGCTAAGGATAAGATGGGTGCGGCTAATGACGGCGACTCAACGGAGAACAATGGTGCAATTCCAATCGCGGTGATGGAGGGGAACATGGGGACAGGACGAAGCGATTCAATGGGACCCAAAGGAGTAATGACTCGGGAGGACGCACTGCAAGGGCTCCTTCGAGTAGCAGATTTTTTTCGACGAACTGAGCCTCATTCGCCCGTCTCCTACGCCCTTGAACAGGCCGTTCGCTGGGGGAGAATGCCGCTTCCCGAGCTTTTGCGTGATCTGGTTTCCGAGGATTCTGTCCGTGAAAGTGTGTTCCGCCGTTTGGGCATTCCGGAAAGCGACAACGATGATCGTTCCGACGACTCAGACGATTACAATTCTTGATAGCATGGTGTTTCGGGTTCAAAACCTAAGTCTTTTTCAATCGAGGTAGATAATGAGTAGTTCTGTTCACAAAAAGTTAGATCGAGTACGAAAGCCACGTGTTCACATCACGTACGAAGTTGAAACC
Organism: Pirellulaceae bacterium; assembly: GCA_031412775.1. Taxonomy (GTDB): domain Bacteria; phylum Planctomycetota; class Planctomycetia; order Pirellulales; family Pirellulaceae; genus JAIYDQ01. Next base: position 544 of record JANODQ010000830.1, read on the forward strand.
AACGGTGCAATGGTCAAGTCGGAACTGCCATTTGTGGTAGGAGTTCTTGGCGATTTTTCAGGCAATCCAACGCAAAAACTAAAGGCCCTTCGCGATCGTAAATTTGTTCAAATCGATCGGGACAATATCAACGATGTCATGCGACAGATGACGCCTGGCTTGAATATGCGAGTCGAAAACACACTCGCTGGCGATGGTTCCGAACTTGGAGTCCAACTCAAGTTCGAGTCGATGGAGGACTTTGAACCGGCACAAATTGTCCAACAAGTTGAACCACTTAAGAAGCTAATGGAGACTCGAAATCAGCTTCGCGATCTGCTCGCAAAAGTAGACGTCAGTCCTGACCTCGAGTCGACCTTAGAAGAAGTGTTAAAAAATACCGATAAGGTTGCGGACTTTGCAAAGAGCCTCGGAATCGACAAGAAATAGATAACTATCCCTTTAACGAAGATAAGAGCGAACAATGAGTGCTGAGAAGAAAAAAGAGGGCGCTGGAGCCGTTGTTGAAACCGAAGCCGCTGGCGGTGAAAGCCTCCTTGACTTTGCGATTGCGTCCACAAAGCAAACTGAGCCGGATCGAGCAAAAGAGCTGATAAAGACCTTTACGGAGCAAGCCTTGTCCGGGGCGGTGGTCTTCGAAAAGGACTTGATGAAGTCGGTCAAGAAAACGATTATTGCAATCGATGCGCAAGTCTCCAAACAGCTTTCTGCCATTATGCATAATGCAGACTTCCAAAAGCTGGAAGGTTCATGGCGAGGCCTGAATCACCTGGTGATGAATTCCGAAACGGGTGAGATGTTAAAGATCCGCGTCTTCAACTGCAGCAAACGCGATCTGCAGAAGGACTTGGAAAAAGCGGTTGAATTCGACCAGAGCGAGTTGTTCAAGAAGATTTATGAATCCGAGTTTGGCATGCCAGGCGGAACGCCCTATGGTACCTTGATCGGTGACTACGAATTCAAGAATCACCCCGATGATATCGGAATGCTGAAGAATATTTCCAGTGTTGCCGCCGCCGCTTTCTGCCCGTTCATTTCGGCCGCATCGCCAAACTTGTTTGGTATGGATGATTGGACGGAGCTTGCGAAACCGCGTGACTTGAAAAAGATTTTCGATACGGTCGAGCACACGGCCTGGAAGAGCTTTCGCGAGAGTGATGACTCTCGTTTCGTTACCTTGACGTTGCCGCGCACGCTCGCCCGACTCCCCTACGGTGCAAATACAAAACCGATCGACGAATTTGATTTCGAAGAAGTCGAGTTGGGTGCGGATGGGAAGCCGATTACAACGGGCCATACAGACTATTGCTGGATGAATACGGCCTACGTGTTTGGAGCCCGAATGACTGACGCATTCGCACAGACTGGCTGGTGCACTGCCATTCGTGGAGCAGAGAATGGCGGAAAAGTCGAAGGACTTCCGGCGCACGTATTTACAAGTGATGATGGTGACATCGATTTGAAATGCCCGACGGAAGTTGCTATCACCGATCGACGTGAAAAGGAACTCAGCGATCTTGGGTTCCTTCCTCTGTGCCATTACAAGGACAAGGACTACGCAGTCTTCTTTGGCGGTCAAACAACTCAGAAGCCAAAACTTTATAACCAATCGGACGCAACTGCTAACGCAGCAATTAGCGCTCGACTTCCGTACATCATGGCAACGTCGCGCATCGCGCATTACCTCAAGTGTATTG
>JANODQ010000831.1:0-1700 GCA_031412775.1 Pirellulaceae bacterium
CCATCGAGCGACATGGTAATGTCTATAATGACTTTACCCATTGGTAGTCGCTCCTATTGGCTTACTTCAGCGTTGCCAGCAATTCTTCCATTTGGTCGAAACTTTCGTTTGCTCCTTCTTCCATCCCGTTTTCGATCATGCCGTCGCGTGCCTCTACCGTCTGGAACACGGACATATCGGTGACAAGCGTTTTGCCATCGTGTTCCTCAAAGACAATCGTCTCCAGCAACACATGACCGGGCATCCCCTCAAACTCAAAGGTGTAGACAATACGCTCATTCGGAATTACCGCATGATAGACCCCATGAAAGGCGTACTCATTGCCTTCTCCGTCGTGTTGCACAAAGCGCCACATGCCGCCCTGTTTGGGATCGAGTTTGTCTATAATGGTGGTGGCGCCGCGCAGTCCCCACCATTTTGCTACGCTGTCGGGGTCAATGAACGCCTTGAACACCCGTTCAATCGGTGCGTCAAATGTACGCGTAAATGTCAGGTCGTGCATTCCGGGGATAGCAGTCAAGGTTGTCTTGCTCATGGGGGTTTCTCCTTTTAGATTTGACTATAGTTATTAAGAACTTGTGCCGCCGAATCCAATTTCGTTCCCATCGGGATCGCGGTAGGTGACTTTACGAACGCCGTTCTCATAGGATTCCTCGTGGGCAGGATTCAATCCACGTTCAGCAATCTGAGCCATCACCGTTTTGAGGTCGTCTACAAACAAGGTGATTTTGCCGTGACCCGCACTCTGAGGAATATGTTCAATGTACAGATAGCGGTGTTCGGCTATCTCCCATACCGCTTCAACATCATTCGGAAAGAACGAGGGCGGTGATCCTAACAATTGTTCGTACCATTGGATTGCCCGTTGGTAGTCGCTAATGGGAAGACAGGCAAACAGGTCTACGCTCTTGGTGGCAATCATGGTCTGGCTCCATACTTTTTGGACTCGAAAGTGCCAACCGAAAGCTAGGGATGCACTTCTAGGTTACAAAGTACATCCTAGGCGTTTGAATGTTCTACGCGGTCTGTGCTTGCAGCATTTCGTCCAGTTTGTCCCATGTCTCCGCAGCACCATACGCCATGCCCATTTCTAGTAGTTGCTTCACATCTGCTTCGGAGCCAACCTGCGATGTACTAACAAGGCGAGTTTTCCCTTGCTCTTCGCGGAATTCTACCGTGATGGCGAAACTGGGCATGTCGGTCATTTCATTGCCCTGTTCATCGGAGAAGAGGTCACGGTAGACGATACGTTCCGGCTCGACAATTTCCAGATAGATGGATTTACCCCATGCCTCTTCGCCATTAGGACCTGTCATGCAGTAGTGCCACTCGCCACCGACACGAAAATCTACAGTGCAATAGGTCGTCGGATACTCACGCGGTCCCCACCATTTCTTGATCGCATCGGCGTTTTTCCATGCTGCGAACACGCGCTCACGCGGCGCATCGAATGTGCGTTCCATAACAATGGTAGTACCTTCAGCGACGATATGGTTATTGCCGATCATCTCGTTCATTATCTTCCCCTTGTGTTTGCATAGTTTTCAGAAAATCGTCCAAACGGTCAAAGCGTTCTTCCCACAGATGACGATACGATGCCAGCCATGTATCCAACTCTGCCAACGGCTCGGTACGCAGTTCATACCAGCGCCGTTGGGCATCTTGCCGCACATTCACTAGCCCCACTTCGCGCAACATCC
>JANODQ010000832.1:0-2248 GCA_031412775.1 Pirellulaceae bacterium
CAGAGTCGTTTTTGATTTCTGGAATAAAACCTTTGTTTTTACGTACGACATCATGAGAACAGCGACAACTGAAGGAACCACGGAAGTGGTCACCATCGGAAAAACAACTTCTGTGAAAGAGGTTCGAGCCGGTAAGGAGGCAAATGCCATCGATGCGATGCTATATCGACTCCAAAATTATCAAAACCAAAAGCAACTTGGGTCATTATGTTTAGGAGTAACGAGTTGCAAGCCCAACACGGGTGTTTCCATGTTAGCCTCCAGCAGTTCGATTCGAGCTACTTACCTTGGTATGGGAAACGTCCTTTTGATTGATGGGAACTTGATGCGACCTGTGACGCACCGTCGCTTCGGCGTTAGTCTAGCTCCGGGTCTTGCGGATTTCCTTTCCGAAGGAGGAGATATCGTTGATTTTATAAAGAAGTCAACAGATCGCGATTTAGATATTCTAACAGCAGGAAGCTCGAAGCTACGTGATGTCGGTTTCGCTACGAACGCATTACATTCGCTTTTCAATGAGTTACGAACACGTTATCAGACAATCATCGTCGATATACCCAGCTTCGATGGTGTTGGTGACGGATTCTTTATGTCTACTCAGGTCGATGGCTTACTCGTGGTGCTGGATCCAAAGATTACTCGAGAGCGAGATTCAATGCGTTTTCTCAATTTCCTCGGTGAAAACGAAATCAAGGTGATTGGTGGAATCTTAAATCGTTTTCAACCTAGTGTGCCTTCTTGGATCCGTCGTTGGTTATAGGTTGCAGCTTGGATTCATCGCTTAAACCTTCGTGCTCAGCCAAATCTTCTTGCTCAGTCTCGGACTGTTGAGCCGCACAAGCAAAGACCGTGAACGCAAGAATCATCGGCCCAAAAGTTCCTTTGAAGAAACTCGCTTCCGTGAGCCCGTGGATTATTGCCATCAAAGTAAGAGATACACAGAACATCGCAACCCGATTCCCACGCTGAAAATAGCTTGCAAGCGAGGATCCTAGCAGCACAACCAGGAATAGCAACATCAGAACAAATCCGATCCATCCCAGTTCTACCAGACAGTCGATGTAAATCGAGTGACCGTTCGGCGGCTCCCAGTACAGCGTTCTTGCAAAATCTTCGACTCGCTTTGTTGTCCAGTACGCTCCATAACCATGCCCGAGCATGGGTTCGCGATCAATATCTTTAAGGATCTCTGTCCATAGCGGAACACGCCCTGTCAACGTTCCGACGTGTGTGCTCCGACCAATGGTCGCGATGCCAAAAATCATACTGATGATACTCGACCTCACTACGCCCAGAAAGAGTCCAGTCGCGGCTACTCCAGCCATACTAATTCCAAAAATCAGAAAGGTTCGAGTTGGCTTGGATACGAACAACTCAAAAAAAAGAAGGGCCACAATCATGCTCACAAGTGTGGTCCGGGATTTTGCGATCAAGATGACGTAGATACCGAATAGAAAAAAACAAAAACAGATTCTCCATATCGCGTTCGTTCCAGGCATATTTCTTGCGCTTGCGATAAACATTAACGCTCGCGTTGCCAATACCATGATTGCAGCAAATAACCCCGTCTCGTTGGGGTGGCCTAAACCGCAGTGCCTGTAGTTGGAACTCCACGGCCGAAAGGTTCCTAAAGAGAGTTCGGCAACGAAACCAAGGGCCAACAACGTCGACATTGCAAGAATAATCGCCCAGATTGATTCTTCGGATCGCAACAACACGGCGATCCCAAATCCACCTGCTAGTGCCATGTAAAGGTGCCCGATTCTACGCATCGATAAAGACGGGTCTACGCTCCAAATTAAACTAAGGCCACACCAGAGCCAGAATAGGGCGGGGAAAAGCATCCACCAACGCGAGATAGATAATTCCGATGATTTCCATTGCGTCACTGCAATCGCACCAAGTATCGAATAAATCCCATAGCCGACAATCAAATACGAATTTAGCCCAACACGTCGCTCGATAAGATTGCTGTCCTTAAAGTTGTATTCGCTTTCAAACCTCGCCGAATCTAAACTTGTCTTCCAACTGAGAGATCCGAAACCAATTGCCGAAGCAACCATGATGGCCACAAAAATAATCCGAGATATTCTGCTAGGCTGTCTTTCAGAATTCTGACCCTGAGTAGGAGTAGTAACGATCGAACTCATGTCAGGATATGCATAAAGAAACAATGGCTTAGAATACATTGGCATCGATTCGACTTTGCGTACACCGTGTTATCGGTTCTGCTAACTTGTATCGAAAG
>JANODQ010000833.1:0-2825 GCA_031412775.1 Pirellulaceae bacterium
GCCGAAGGCAAATGGCACGGATGAAACGGATAGCACGGATTTGGATGAGATAGGAAAACCGATTTACCCCCGCCAATCCGCCCCAACGTCCTGCTTCCCTTAATCCATCCCATCCATTAAATCCATCTCAATTCGAATGCCACATCAACATCGACTTCTGGTAGATCTGTCGCCATTTCATCTAGACAATCCGAATTTGGTTTTTGTGGCTACCGATGAACCTCACGGGACAATCTCTGCCACAATTTGTCGTGATGCAAAGTAGAAATTATTGTGTGAGCTAATCTGTCTCGTTAAATGTTCGGTTTGTTTGCGAATTGCAAGTGGTTCCCAAGTTTCGTATCGAAAGAAGATTGTATGAACTACACCAACGCAAAGGAGGCAGCATCTCAAGGAGCATTGATTCGAAAATTCCTTCGATCGAGTCGCATTGTTACGCCCAATGGAATTGTCGATGGAGCAATCGAAATCAAAGGCGAAAAAATCACCGGTATTATCGATTCAACCGATGCTCAATTTGCGTCGATCGCTTGCGAATCGATAATCGACTATGGTGATTTCTATTTGCTTCCAGGGGTAATTGATGGGCATGTCCATGTCAATCAACCTGGTAGGACGGAGTGGGAGGGAGGAAAGACTGCAACAGCAGCCGCAGCCGCCGGCGGAATCACCACACTCGTTGATATGCCTCTGAACAGTTCACCGGTGACAATCGACGTTGCATCGCTTCAAGAGAAACAGTCGTCGTACGATCAAGCACCCTACGTTGACATGGGTTTTCACGGTGGAGCGATCGGCACGCTTCGAGGAACAAACCCGCTGTCGCGGTCCGAGATCGCCTTGCAAGTGGAAACCTTAGTCGACGCTGGCGTGCTTGGCGTCAAAGTTTTTCTTTGTGACTCGGGACTGGACGAGTTCCCCGCGATCACCGAACGTGAACTTCGAGCGGTCATGCCTGTTTTAGCCGCGAGGGGCGTGCCGCTGTGGGTGCATGCTGAACTTGTTCCCTTGGACTGGGTGTCGCCGAAGTCCATTCACCAGTATCGCCAGTGGTCTTCGGTTAGGAGCAAGGTGATTGAGCTGACTGCGATCGAATGGATGATCAAGCTTTGCCGAGAGACAGGCTGTGCAGTTCACATCGTCCACCTAGCCAACGCTGAAGCCCTCAGCCGGATCCATCATGCTAAGAACGAAGGCTTACCGATCACCATCGAAACTTGTCCACATTATTTATACTTTTGCGACGAGCACATTCCGGATGATGATCCACGATATAAGTGCTGCCCGCCCATTCGCGAGCTGAGCAATCGAGAGCATTTGTGGCAAGGACTTGAGCTAGGAGAAATTGATACGATTGGTTCCGATCATTCGCCTTGTCCTCCGGAGATGAAGTTTCTTGATACGAAGAACTTCGCAGCCGCCTGGGGTGGAATTTCTTCGTTGCAATTGATGTTGCCAGTGATTTGGCATTCGTCGGTGCTTCGTGACTTTAGCATTTCAAGACTTGCCGAGTGCATGGCGTCTGCCCCAGCGAAAGTACTAGGGCTTTCTGGTTCTAAAGGTTGCATTGCTCCGGGCATGGACGCGGATATCGTGGCATTTGATCCAGATGCCACCTGGATCGTAAAAAGTGAACAACTCTTTCATCGACACAAAGTTACTCCTTATGAAGGCATTGAGCTAAGGGGACAAGTTTTTGAAACTTGGCTGCGAGGCAAATCTGCTTTTCGTAATGGTTCATTGACTGAGAATCCGTTTGGAAATTTCCTACGACGCTCCGGCAACCCTGACGATGAGTGACGAAGTAGAAACCATCCTTCGTGAACGATTTTCTCTATCCGAATTTCGACCCGGACAAAAGCAAATAATTGAGGCTATCATCAATGGACGGAACGCTATTGCAGTTTTTCCGACCGGGGGCGGGAAATCTCTCTGCTATCAGCTACCCGCGTTGTTGCTTCCTGGGTTGACGATCGTAGTAAGTCCTTTAATGGCTTTGATGAAGGACCAGGTTGATCAATTACTCAAACGAGGCATCTCCGCTGTTCGGCTCGACTCAAGTCTCAATCACGACGAGGTCAATGATTCGCTCAATCAGATTGAAAGCGGTCAAGCGAAAATTTTGTATGTCTCTCCCGAACGGTTCTTTAACGAAAGCTTTCGTAGGGATGTTTCGCGTTGGCAAATTTCTCTTTTCGCAATCGATGAAGCACACTGCATTAGTGAGTGGGGCCACGCCTTCCGTCCCGATTATTTGAAACTCGCACGAATCATCGGCGAATTGAATGTCAGTTCAGTGTTGGCATTGACTGCAACTGCAACTCCGGAAGTCGAAGCCGACATCCGTTTGCAATTTGCAGTTGATCCGAAAGACTCGATTCGAACCCCGTTTTACCGTCCCAACCTGGAGCTTCGTTTTTTGCGATGCGACACACAAAAAGATCGTATTCAGGAGTTGCTAAAGTCCGTAAAAAGAGATCCGCACGGAGCGCGAATTGTGTACGTAACATTCCAAAAAACAGCGGAGCATGTTGCCCAGTCGCTGATAAGTGAAGGCTTCTCTGCAATGGCTTATCATGCTGGCTTAGAAAATGGTGAACGGGCCGCAATTCAGCAAAAATTCATGGATGGAACCGTTACCATTGTGGTTGCGACAATCGCTTTCGGAATGGGGGTTGATAAGTCCGACATCCGATATGTATCCCACTACAACCCCTCTAAGTCGCTTGAATCTTACGCACAAGAGATAGGTCGAGCAGGTCGCGACGGTTTACCTGCAACGTGCGAAACGTTTCTCTATGAGCCGGATCGTATCTCGCTCGAGA
>JANODQ010000834.1:0-2514 GCA_031412775.1 Pirellulaceae bacterium
TCGATTGAAACGTAGTAAATCGAAGTAATTTTGCCGAGAACGGAAAGGGGTTTCACCAAGATCCACAGCGATGATGAAAGGCATGCCGAAGATTTCTTCGATGTACGGCATGTAAACAAAGAGCGTGGAATCGAAGAGTTCAGTATATCGGATCAACCATGATGGTTTTTCCTTTTTCAAAGTGGATGGATTCGACATCACAAGTTTTTTTAGAGGAAATGAATTATGATTCGTGCATTAGTATTTGCCTTAGTAGCCACATTCGCAGTCTCGTCCACAGCCTTGGCAGGTGGTGGCGGCGGCGGAACCAAAAAAGACGCCACTGTGAAAATCACCAATGATCTTCCAGCCGTGTTTGCGGTGATTATTAATCCGACTTTGGCGGACATTGCAGCAATTGAAGGAGCGATTCCAGATTTTTCTGCTGCCCTTACGGAATTGAAGAATCGAGGGGGAATTGATATCCAAGCCGGAAAGGAAGGCTCTTTCAAAGTGAAGTCCGGTAATCAAACTATTCGATATTACCAGATTCTACCCGGACCAGCCCTCGGACCTACCGGGCAGGTTGTTCGAGTCGTTGGCAAAGGTAAGACTCTTTCGTTCAAAGCTTCTTCACTTTAGGAAGTCACCGAAGAAAGCTTAGTTATCATGTGCCCTAGGTGTCGTCTCGATATCTAGGGCATTTTCGTTTCTGTGGTCTTAAACCACGGAAGCATACACGGATTTTTCGTAATAACTTGTTCAAAATGGATTTTCGCAAATGGACCGACCTTTGGTTTTCAAAAATCGCTTTTCATAGGTAACGATGCATCGATCACGCTAATCGCAGAATCGTTCTTGACACATGTCGGGCTCAATGTTGACGTAAGTCGAAGCAATACATTGCTCTTTTTTAACGTCGAGCCACGCTTCCTACCGCTCCGTCGACTCGGCCAACTCGTCGGCATGGCGATCCCCCCAGCCGGTCTATACGGCCTGGAGTAAAAGTATCAATTAAGAGTATCAGATGAACGTATTTCGTAGGAGTATCAAGTTTCCTTCGTGAATCGGGACAACCAGTCCTAAACGACGCAAAGTAAGAAGATTGAAAGCAATCAAATTGAAAACCGAACTGGACATGGACTGCGGAACTTTCTAATTCTTTTAGGCGAGCGGCAGGCTCAAATCTTTCTAAGACGACGCACAAGCTAGTGGATAAGCACAAAAAACTACCAGCTTGCGTGTTGCGTTAGTCGGTAATCAATTTGCCGTTCGGCTTAGTCAGTCTGATAGACAAAGCTCCACGCGTCGCCACCTTTTAGAACGTTCGCTCGAGATGACCTACATCCATTCAATACTTCAAAAGATCTCTAAACGTTGGGTAGTTGTTTGCCTGAGCGTTGTCTGCGCCATAATCTGTGGGTTTCTTATCTCAAGAATGTACCGCGAAGATATGCATCAAACGCTTCGAGTAAGTGCCGGCCCCTCATCGACGAAACGCTTTGAAATCGCCTCCTACTTTTGTGAACAAGCATCGAAAACCGGGCTCACTTTAAACCTCGAGCCTACAGCAGGTTCCGTTGAGTGCATCGAATTGCTCAAGTCTGGGCAGCTTGACGTTGCTTTCATTAACAGCTGCATCTCAGTATCCGATGATGACGATGTTCAAGTGCTGGGCGTTGTAGGCATCGAACCATTTCATGTGTTGGTCCGAGGCGATTTCTCTGGGCAAGGAAGGCTTGGGGAATGGCTCAAAGGAAAGAGAATTGGTGTTGGCGAAAAAGGAAGCACCGAGTGGTTATTCGCGCATGAGGCGCTCGTATATGAACGGCTCAAACTGCCGACCGCGTCTGAGCCCGCCGGCGATGTCATTCCTGTGGAATTCAAAAAGAATGACTTGATCTCATTCGTAAGCTCGATCATGGCAGCCAAGGATTCAGAAAAGCCTTCGTTAATTGACAAGCTTCCCGAATGCATGCTTGTTCAAGGTTCGTTGCCTTCGATAGTCGTTCAGTTGCTAGTCGAAGCAGCCAACTACAAGATTGTTCCTATCGCAGCGACCGAAGCTTTTCTGAACGACACCTTCCAATCCAAACATTACAACTCGGCCAAGATAGAGCGGCAATTCTTAGAAGCTACCACGATTCCCATGCTGACTTATTTGGGGCATGCCGATGGAGATTGGCGATTGCCCGAGTCGGATTGCAAAACACTGGGCGCTCGTTTGATTGTGGTTGCTCGCCGAGATGTCCCGAGCAACACCGTTGAACTACTCATGGAAACTCTTTTCGAAGGCGAGTTTCAAAGTCGGACTCGATCCATTTCACCGCGTGATATTCCATCGCCATTTGATATTCACGAGGGTGCTATTGCGTACCTTGATCGCGACAAACCAGTGGTTGTTAACGAAGTAATGGAGGGCGTGAATAAAGCGTTGAGTATTATAGGTGCTATGAGTGCCGGCGGATTATCAATCTATGGGCTCTTCTGGAAATCTAGAAGTCGAAAGCCAACCGATTACTTTGCGGAGCTTCG
>JANODQ010000835.1:0-2545 GCA_031412775.1 Pirellulaceae bacterium
GGTTTCGCTCATGTAGAGTCGAATGGCGTGGACCTTGTCACCTGCCGATCGGGAGAGACAATCGCGCGCCACACTGCAGATATCCAGACTTCTGCTGGTCAGGCCTAATGCACCTTTTGAAATAACCCAGCTATCACGCGGACGTTTGGTCAATCGCACGATATCGTCGGTGGGATACGCATCGGCCAAGACAGCCCTTGCTGAAGCCTCGTCTTCTGCCCAGGTGATAATAATGTGAGAATCGGTTTCAACTTCGTACAATGGCATGCTAGGTCTAGCTCCCAGAATCGCGGCAAGGCAATTTCGTTTTGAACATTATGTATCGAGCCACCTGATGTTATCATCTTACATTAGTCGAACAAAAATTCGTAGCTCGAATGACAAATAGAAAAAATTCATGCCTCCTAAGTTCACAAAAAACTATTTTGGATTAAGCGAATGGCTTGTCGTCCGCTTGTGGATTGTTTTTTATGTCTCGTTGGTCTTTTTTCCTTGTGTGAGAGCCTACTGGCCAGTCGAACAAGCAAAGCTTTACTTGGCTGCTGCTGAAAATGCACTCGACAAGGCGAAGCAGCCTGAAGACGAACGCTTTCAAGAGGCTAGAAAGCTTCTCGCGAAGGCTCGTGCATCCGATCCCGCGATCGTAAACACCTTTGACTATCTTCGAGTTCTTGACCAAGTCGATCCCCTTCCGCTGGCACAAATGCTTCCCGCTCTAAAATACTTGAGTCCCAGTGCGCGTCGATCCGTCGGATATCCGCTTGCCGACGAAGCGATGAAAAGGAAGGAATTTGAAAAATCCTATCAAATTCTAAGCATGGTCTCGTCGTTCGATTCGGATAAGGAACCGGACGAGCGAAATCGACTTGCTTATGGTGCGGCGTTAGCGAAAAAGGACCTCCGGCTTGCGTTGAAGGAGATAGATCTTGCGTTGAGTGACCTCGATCGGGAAGTTCCCGGGATTCTCGACACCAAGGCATGGGTGCTACATGAGCTGCACAAGGACGAGGAGGCTTTGGTCTGGATTAATAGGGCAATTTCTCTTTTTCAAAATGATCTGCTGAAAGTACACAGCCCTCAATTTGGGATCACGAAAAATCAGTTGGAAGAATTCATCCGCACACCCGGCTCCAAAGAAGATGGCAAAAGCACGCTTACCATTTCGGAAGTAAAAAATGAAAAGCTTGCCAAGATTTTCCAAGAGCTAGCAGTTTATCATTATCACCGCGCCGAGATTCTCAGCTCGCTGAAACAGACTGAAAAAGCAGATTGGGCCTTCGATTGGTTGGAAAATCGAGGGTTTAACAAGTTCAGCGAACTGTTCTAGTCGCAGGGTTCGCAGAGTGATAAACTCCCGCAGTCCATAATTCGCTCGATGCCCTGCAGTTCGTCTCCTAACACGACATGCAAGCTAGTGCCCAAACGCATGCTAACACGACACGCAAGCTAGCGTTGTCAGCCGAAGTTCGCTACCTTCCGCGTCGCGATAGTTGTGGGATTTCAATTTGACGATGAGTTCTTCCGCCTAACTTCGTTTTACCAAAACAACTGAACAAACAAACCAAGGATGGTTTTATGTACAAATTCCTTCTCTGCTGGAGATATCTTAGAACGCGATGGATTGCGTTGGCATCGATCGTGTCGGTGACGCTCGGAGTAGCGACATTAATTGTCGTTAACAGTGTCATGGATGGATTTACAGAAGAGATGCATAATCGCATTCATGGAATTCTGAGTGACTTGGTTGTTGAAAGCCATTCCTCTGGTGGTATCTCCGACTCGAAATGGTTTGAAGAGCGTATTCGTGAAACGCTCGGTGAACGTTTGGAGGGGCTCACAACGGTGGTTGCTGTTCCTGCCATGTTGAACTTCTCTTTCAATGGCTCAAACCATACGCAGCAAATCAATCTTATCGGCATCGACCAAGAAAGTTACGCATCGGTAAGCGATTTCAGCCAGTACCTGATGCACCCCGAGAATCAAAATCGCATTGACTTTCTCCTCAAGGACGACGGTTACGCACCTGATCGTACGACGTTTCCTGAATCCGGTTGGAATTACCGACGCGATATGGCTCGACTGAGAAAAGAGATCGATCGCGAGACACTGCGTAACCGAGAATTGCGTCGCCAAATCAAAAACGCAGAAGTTGGCTCGCTATCGCTATCCGATTCGATGGACAAGACAACCATTGGCGGTCTGACTGCCTCGTCTGAAGCAACGTCCCCAGCAACGAGTAACCCTGAGCCGTCAACGCTAGCCGCGAGTAACGATTCGGCTAATAACCCTGAGCCGTCGGCGCTAGCCGCGAACAGCGATTCGACCAGCAACTCATCGCAACATAATTCAGCCATCGAGCTCGCATCACTAAGCGACTCTCTCTCAAAGGAAACTACAGCGCTCGACCCGCCGCAATCCGATTCGCAATCTAATTCAACAACGACTGAAATGATGATGGCTGGTCCGAGTCTTAAGATGTCCGCAAATGATCCATCAGCAAGGGCTCATTACTTTGATAGCGAAACCGATACGCACACAGGAATTG
>JANODQ010000836.1:0-2392 GCA_031412775.1 Pirellulaceae bacterium
TCCGGCAAAGGCACGCTGGCGAAGAAGCTCGCGGCGCATTTTCACCTGCCGCATCTCGATAGCGGCCTCCTCTATCGCGCCACGGCGCGCGCGCTTCTCGACGCCGGCGTTCCGCTCGGCGATGTCGCGGAGGCGACCAAGGCGGCCCAGTCGCTGGACATCCCGCGCATCGACGAAGCCCGGCTTCGCGGCGCGGAGATGGGCGAAGCAGCCTCGGTGGTCGCGGCTTTTCCGCCAGTGCGCTCGGTCGTGATGGCGATACGCCGCGCCATGGTATCCAGAACGGCACCCTTTCGGAAGAAACGATCGAGTTTGTCCGTTTACAAGCAGAAAACAAATCCATTCGAATCGATGGCAAGTTAGGCGATACCCCGATACTTGTTTTTGCGGACCCGGCACGGTTGAAGCAAATTGTCACCAATCTCCTCACCAACGCGATCAAATTTTCTCCAGACGGGAAAACGATCGAAGTTGTTGTAGACCAAACTGTAGCCTCAATTGGAAAGTGCTGCCGGATTCGTATCATCGATCATGCAAGGAAGCAAAAATGCAACATCGTATCAGCAATTGGCTGGGTTTCCTGTAGACTTGCCAAATCTTGACCGACTGAGATTACCTAAGAACATTCGGCCCGATGGTATTGAAATGAGTGGGTATGCCAAACAACAACGAGGCTGGTTGCCAAATTCGTACGGAGCCGAAGCGACTCAAAATGCAGCAACTAAATCATCCCCGGTATCCAAAACCGTTCGAGTGGACGTCAAAGCTGCGGCAGTTAGCCGAGCCCCTGCAATTATCACGTTTCAACCGAGCGGCAGTTGCGTGTCAAGCCTTCACCCTTAGAACCAATTATTCTTGCCGATAAAGGCAGGAGAGCAAGTGAGCTATGTTTTCACTGAGATCGTTCGGGGTTTGAGCAATTGGCTTTGATTCCAACATGCAGTTTGAGCTCTTTTTGGATCAACAAAAGGAGCAGCCTGACAATAAAAAAACGAGGCTTTGATCCGTTTAAATCAAAGTCTCGTTTTAAGAAATGGAGAATAACGGACTTGAACCGATGACCTCTTGCATGCCATGCAAGCGCTCTCCCAACTGAGCTAATTCCCCGAGATAGCGATTAAACTTATCTCGTTGATTCACGGGCGTCAAGCCGCATTGCGATGGGTTATGCGGGCTAAAACCCAGGATTTACTCGGATTTACGGTCTGGGCACCGGAACTATCGTTGTTCGATCGACGTAGTCAGTCGCACTTGCCGCAAATTTTGTGGAAGGTATTTTGATGAATCGAAGAAGATGCGATTGAGGTTGTTTTTAAGAGGAATGTTTGTGCTATGCCCGACTTGATTGCCCAGGGGCCGCGTTCGCAGGATCGATGGCGGCGGGCGATGCCGATGCCTGACTCGGGGGAGCGTGTCACGCTGGGCCGGACTTCGTCGGGATGGGCTGTGCCTTGGGATGACCGCGTATCGCGAGAGCATGCGGATATAGAATGGTCTGGTACGCTTTTAACAGTAACCCGCAAGCTTCATGCGCGAAATCCAATTTTCTACAAAGGTGTTCGCAAAGATCAGTTTCAAGTCTCGGTCGGCGATCACTTTGTCATCGGACAAACAACGTTCAGTCTGGTTGATCAGCGTATTCGACTGGTCGCACCTGGTGACTCCTTTCCGGCAGTCACCGAGCATACCTTTGCCGCATCCCAATTGCGACAAGCTCGGTACCGCGATGCAGATAGTCGTATTGATGTATTGAGTAGGTTGCCGGAGATCATCCAAGGAAGCAGTACTGATCATGAACTCTTTCACCGCATGGTGAACTTGTTGGTCGAAGGCATCCCGAGAGCTTCCTTTATCGCGATTGTTGCAGAGCCGACTTCAAAGCCAGTCAAAGCAACTACAAACGACGAAAGTAAGCCTGGCTTTCAATCTGACAAATTGAAGCTCGCGCAATACAAAAGCGAATCGGACGGAACTGCGTTGGTTGCTCAAGACGCAACCGACTTCCAAGCAGAATCTACAGAGATGATCGCTAACTTCAATCAAGGAGAAAGTGGTTGGAGTCGTTCGGCAAAAGGCCGTGATGTGGGTGGTTTATCCGAGTCCACCGATGGTCAGCAACTTGATCAAGGAATTCGTGTTCTTCATTGGGACTCTACAAATCTAGTTGGGCAACAGTTTTCGCCAAGCGCCGGTTTGATTCGAAAATCGCTCACCAGCGGTGAGAGTGTGTTGCATGTTTGGAGCCGAACCAATCCACGAAGCGATTCGTCGTATACGCAAACAGAAAACATCGATTGGGCTTTTTGTACGCCGCTACGCAGTGAAGCGTGTCCGGGATGGGCCATATATGTGGCTGGTGATTTTAGCGGCCCGATGCTTGGGCCAAATGCTG